>JBBAUQ010000035.1:4222-12355 GCA_040398125.1 Solirubrobacterales bacterium
AAAGCAAACAGGTCCAACCAACGGCCGGCAGGCAAAGCCAATCGGGACCGTCCCTCAACCGAAAGCAAACAGGTCCAACCAACGGCCGGCAGGCAAAGCCAATCGGGACCGTCCCTTAACTGAAAGCCACCTAGTCCCGGCGGTCAGAAAAGAAATCGGTGAGCAGGGCGGCGCACTCTTCCTGGCGGACCCCGGAGGTGACCTCTGGGCGATGGTTGAGGGCCGGCTCGGCCAGGACGTCCAGCACGGAGCCGGCCGCACCGGCCTTGGGGTCAGGTGCCCCGAAGACGACCCGCGGTATCCGGGCCAGGACGATCGCCCCGGCACACATCGCGCAGGGCTCCAGGGTCACGTAGAGGGTGGTGTCGGGAAGGCGCCAGCCACCGAGCTGCTCGGCTGCCTGGCGGATCACGATCATCTCGGCGTGGGCGGTCGGGTCCCGGTCTGCTTCACGCCGGTTGCCGGCCGCGGCCAGCAGCTCATCACCGCGGTAGATCGCGGCCCCGATCGGCACGTCACCGTGTCCGGCCGCTTCCCGGGCGTGCTCGATCGCCACGTCCATCCGGAGCTCGTCGGCGGCCTCCATCCGGGCCGCGCCTCAGGTGGTGCGGGCGATGAAGACGCCGCAGGGGGCGTGGTGGGAGATCTTGTTGGGGACGGAGCCGAGCAGGAACCTGCCGGCCCCGGTCATCCCCTTGTTGCCGACCACGATCAGGTCGGCGCCGATCTCCTCGGCGACGTCCAGGATGGCGTCGGCCGGATCACCCTCCATCGGGTGGGGCCGGGCCTCGACCCCTTCCTCGGAAGCGATGCGACGGGCTTTCTCCAGGGCGAAGTTGACGTCTTCCCGGGGGCCGAACTCGTGCTGGACGTCCCCGGGGGCAGAGACCTTCTCCTCGGTGGTGCGGCGAGTCGGGACGGGCTCGAAGGCGCTCACGACCTCCAGGGTGCCGCCCGAGAGCTTGGCCAGGGCGGCGGCCTGGCGGACTGCCTCCTCGGCCGTCTCGGACCCGTCGGTGCCGACCAGGATCTTTTCAAAGGGAGCCATATTGGGAATGATCCTAGCGCCGGGTGCGGCCGAAGGGGTGAAGATTCAGCGGGGGAACTCAGACCGCGGCAGGCCCTCGAAACCGGCCCCGAGGATCTCGACCGGGGTGCCGAAGAGCTTGATGGAGCCGATCGTGATCGAGGCGACGACCGTGACCAGAATCACGACCAGCAGGATCTTCCAGGTAAGGGGCACCCCGGGGAGGTTAGTCTGGGCGACAGACCGGGGTCAGCCGGTGAGCGGAGCCAGTAAGGAGGGGCAGTGAACGAGAGGACGGGAACGGCAGGCCGGCAGGAGCAGGCACCGGCCGGGCTGGAGATGGTGGCCGACGATGTCTACCGGCTGCAGGGGGACTTCAAGAGCGCGATGAACGTCTACTTCGTGCGGGGTCCGGACGGCGAGCTGATCCAGTTCGATGCCGGCACGAGGATGATGACCCGCAAGGCGCGGAAGGCCGCCGCGGCCCTCGGTGGGCTCGACCGGGTACTGCTGGGCCATGCCCATGCCGACCACCGCGGCACCGCCCCGGGAATGGGTGTGCCGGTGCTCTGCCACGAGCGCGAGGTCACCGACGCCGAGTCCGACGCCTCGATCGCCCCCTACATGGACCTCTCCGAGCTGGAGGTCCCCCCGGTCAGGGCCCTCTACCAGGTGATGCTCAGGGTCTGGGACGGCGGACCGGTCGAGATCGCCGACACCGTGGTCGAGGGTGACCGGGTGGCCGGCTTCGAGGTGATCGAGTTCCCGGGCCACGCACCCGGGCTGATCGGCCTCTGGCGGGAAGAGGACCGGGTTGCGCTGGTGAGCGACACGATCTACGTGGTCGACTCTGCCCGGCTGAAGCCACTGCCCGAGGGCGAGGCGAGCGTTCCCCACCCGGCCTGGGCCTGGGACCACCAGCAGGCCAAGGAGTCAGTCAGGAAGCTGGCCGCACTCAGGCCGAAGAAGGTCTTTGCCGGCCATGGCGAGGGTCTCGAGTCAGATGACCTGCAGCCCGTACTGGCCGAGGCGGCCGAGAAGTTCTAGCCGACCAGCTGTTCGGCAGCGTCGGGGCCCGGTACGAGGGCGACCGTCTTGGTCCGCGGACCGGTCAGGCGGCGGTGGGAATCCGAGAGCAGCCTTATGTGGATGCGACCCCTGCTCTCGGGCTGGTCAACGCTGGCCACGGCGAGTGCGTCCTCGGGGATCTTGTCCCTGGGGCCGAAGACCTCGAAGCTCCCCCCGGCGGCCAGCCGTTTGCCGGCATCGACCGGGGTGAGGTGACCGCCGAGCAGTACCCGGCCGGCCGGCTCGACGATCTCGGTGCGGTTCTCGGGCAGCGGGAAGCGGTAGACCTGCTCCGGCTCCAGTGACTCCGACAGCTGGACCGAGAGCAACTGGTTCAAGGTGTCATCCGGGCTGACCAGCATCACGGCGGCGAGGTTGGGGACGAGCGAGTCGTCGTCGACCGCGACCGGGTCGAATGAGCCCTCGAGGGGCTCGACCCCGTAGGACTCGATCAGGGGTGTGTTTTTCTCCTGCTCCTCGGTCCAGACCCAGACATCGGCCCCGGCCTTGCGGAGCGCCTGGCCGAGCGCCAGCGCCCACTCCGGTGCCCCGACCATCAGCAGGGAGGGGTGGCCGATACCCCTCAAGCCGACCAACCGGGAGACCAGCGGCCCGAGGATGGCCGAGAAGATGACGGTTCCGGCGATCACCGTGAAGACGACCGGGACGATCTGGTCGGCCCCGGGCACACCTCGGTCAGTCAGCACGACGCCGAAGGCAGAAGCGGTCGCCGCGGCGACGATCCCCCGGGGTGCCATGGTCGCCATCACGGCCCGCTCGCGCCAGTCGAAGGGGAGCCCAAGGGTAGTCAGGGTGACCAGGGGCCTAACCACGAAGACCAGGACGAGGACCAGGGCCAGGCCCGGGAGGCCGAGCTCGACCACATCGGTCAGGTCGACGTTGGCGGCCAGCAGGATGAACAGGACCCCGATCAGGATCGGGACGAGGTTCTCCTTGAACTCGCTTATGTAGGAGATCTTGACGCGGGCTTGGTTGGCCAGGGCGACCCCGAGCACGATCGCGGCCAGCAGGCCGGAGTCCTTGAAGAAGAGGTCGGCCAGGGCAACCGAGCCGATCACCAGCATCAAGGTAGAGGCGACCTTCTCCCTGCCGGTGAAACGCTCGCTGTCGAGGATCTTCATCAGGATCCAGGTGGCGACCAGGCCGACTGCCAGGCCGACGAGGATGGCGAAGGCAATCGTCACCAATTCGACGGCGGCCGTGCCGCGCCCCCCGGCCTCCAGGGCACCGAAGATGACGACTGCGATGATCGCCCCGATCGGGTCGATCAGGATCCCTTCCCAGCGAAGAACGTTCCTGACCTTGCCCGGCGGGTCGATGAACTCGAGCAGGGGAAGGACCACGGTCGGCCCGGTGACGATCATGATCGCCCCCATCAGCAGCGCCACGGGGAGGGCGACGTCGAGCAGGACGATGACGGCAACGGTCCCCAAAGCCCAGGTGATCGCGGCCCCGATCGTGATCAGCCGGAAGACGGCCGGCCGGACGGCTCCGGTGAGGTCCTCGCGCTTCAGCCCGAGTCCACCCTCGAACAGGATGATCCCGACCAGGATCACGACCAGCGGCCCGAGTGATTCACCGAAGAGCTCATCGGGGTTGATCAGGTCGGCCACCGAGGGGCCGACCAGGACGCCGGCCACCAGCAGCGGCACGATCACCGGGATTCCGACCCAACTGGCGAACAGGCGGGAGACCACCGCCAGGACGAGGACGAGCGCCAGTGCAGAGAGCGGCTCGAGGATCACTGACCGCTCCCCCCGTCGTTCGCCTTCTTCTCCCCCTTGGTCATCACGTCGCGGCCGAGGTTACCGACGATCAAGGCGACCACGGTGACCACGTAGATCTGGCCGACCAGGGCGAGCATGCCGGTGAGCGAGCGGCCGAAGTCGGTTGCCGGGGTGAGGTCACCGATACCGAGCGTGGTGACGGTGGTCACGGCGAAGTAGATGTAGTCCCCGTACTGGTCGAGATCGGCCCCCTGACGGAAGAAGGGATCCCCCTCGATCGCGGCAACGATCCCGAAGGCCGAGGCGAAGGCGATGATCAGCAGGACGTAGGTGCAAAGCGCACCCATGACCGTGCTGAGGTTGATCTTCTTGTCACGGTTCAGCTGGCGGACGAGGCCGATGACGATCGAGGGCAGGGCCGTTATCACCAACAGGAAGGTGCCGCCCCTGATCAGCTCCTTCTCCAGGTCCGCGCCCCATAGCCAAGGAGTAATCCCGACCAGCACGGCGATCACTGCCAGCCAGGTGAAGACCTTGACCATCCGGACCGAGGTCTCGGCTGCCCGGAGGCAGGCGATCAAGGCGAACAGCTGGACGATCAGGGCGAAGGCGTCCAGAAACGAGCCCCTGGGGAAGGCCATCACCATGAAGATCGAGAACAGCAGGAGGATCAGGGCGATCGCATAATGGCCCGGCCCTGGTATCAGCCGATTCCGAAGCTTCACCGCTTCCAGTGAGTTCATGCGGCCGGCCCGAGGTCGGTGACCAGCACCGTGTTGGAGTTGGCCACCCGACCGGCCGGGATCGACTGATCACCGGCCTCGAGCTCGGCCAGGGCTTCACGCTTGTCCTCACCGGTGACCAGGAAGAGCACCTGGCGGGCCCGGTCGAGCGGCGGATAGGTGAGGGTCATCCGGCGGGTTCCCTGGTACTCGCCGTCGGTGATAGCGACGTCACGGTCGGTCACCTCAAGGACCGGGTCACCGGGCACGAGTGAGGCGGTGTGGCCGTCGGCACCGAGGCCGAGATGGACCAGATCGAGCTTCTCGGGGAGCGAGTAGGCGTAGCTCTCGGCGGCGGCCTCGAGGTCCTCGGCCCCGACCGGCATCGGCCGGATGGCCGCCTGGCAGGAAAGCGGAAGGGAGAGGATGAGGTTGGTCAGGTTGCGCTCGGGACTGCCGCTCGGGGCGATCCGCTCATCGACCTGGAAGCGTGCGGTCTTCGACCAGGGCAGACTGCCCTCGGAAAGCAGCTCGAGCATCCGCCAGGGAGTCTTGCCGCCGCTGACTGCGAAGTTGAACTGGCCGCGATCGCGGATCGCCGAATCGGCCGCCATCTCGACGACGCGGGCCGCCTCCCTGGCGGCCTCCTCTGGATCAGCCACGGACCTGGTGACCATGACGGGCCATTATTCCCGAAAACCGCCCCGGACAAAGGCGGCACGGGGCGCCCTCGGCGGCCGGTGCGGTCAGGACGAAGACTTCTCGTCGTGGCCGCCGAACTGCTTTCGCATCGCCGAAAGCACCCGGTCGCCGAAATCTCCGAGCCCCCGCGAGGAGAACCTCTCGTAAAGGGCAGTGGTGAGAACGGGGGCCGGGACCCCCTCCTCGATCGCGGCGATCGAGGTCCAGCGTCCCTCACCAGAGTCCGAGACCCGGCCCTCGAAATCGGTCAGGTCGGGTGACTCGGCCAGGGCGGCGGCGGTCAGGTCGAGCAGCCAGGACCCGACCACGCTGCCCCGTCGCCAGACCTCGGCGACCTGGGCAACGTCGATGTCATAGGAGTAGTACTCGGGGTGTTCCAGTGGCGCCGTCTCGGCGTCGGCGTCCCGCTTGACCTCACCGGCATTGGCGTTGTGGAGGATGTTGAAGCCCTCGCCGAAGGCGGCCATGATGCCGTACTCGATCCCGTTGTGGACCATCTTGACGAAGTGGCCGGCCCCGGCCGGGCCGCAGTAGAGGAAGCCCTGCTCGGCCGGGGAGGGATCCCCGGAAAGCCCGGGCGTGCGGTCTGCCTGGTCAACCCCGGGGGCGAGCGACTCGAAGATCGGGATGAGCCTCTGGTAAGCGGCCTCGGGGCCGCCGATCATCAGGCAGTAGCCGCGCTCGAGCCCGAACACGCCGCCGCTGGTGCCGCAGTCGATGTGGTCAATGCCGCGCTCCGAGAGGCCGGCGGCGATCTCGATGTCATCGCGGTAGTAGGTGTTGCCACCGTCGATCACGGTGTCACCGGACTCGAGCTCGGCGGCAACGTCAGCGATCGTCTTGCGGGTGATCTCACCGGCCGGGACCATGACCCAGACTGCCCGCGGCGGAGCCAGCATTTCGGCCATGTCGGCCAGGCTGGCGGCCGGCTCGGCCCCCTCCTCACCCAGTGCGGTGGCTACCTCGGGATCGACGTCATAGACGACGCAGCGGTGCCCGTCACGCATCAGGCGCCGGGCGATGTTCGCCCCCATTCGGCCGAGGCCGACTATCCCGATCTCCATGGCGACGATCCTAGTGGTGAACGGCCGGCGTTTGTAAACCGGCCGGGGAGAGCCCTTCACATGCGGGGCGGTGGAAACGACTAGGCTGGTCGCCGTGGAAGGGAGCAACGGCAAGCCCAGGGCCGAGGGTACGGAACCGGCCACCGACGCCCTGGTGATCTTCGGGATCACGGGCGACCTGGCCCGGAAGATGACCTTCCGGGCGCTCTACAGGCTGCAGGCGAGGGGGAAGCTGAACTGCAAGGTGGTCGGGGTCGGCCGGCGGACCGACTGGACCCACCACACGATGCGCGAGACCGCCAGGGACTCGATCACCGAGTCCCTGGGCGGGGTGAACGAGGCCGTGTTCGATGCCCTGGCCGAGAAGATGAGCTTCATCTCGGGGAACTTCGACAACCAGGGGACCTACACCAAGCTGGCCGAGCAGCTGGCCGAATCCGAACGGCCGCTGTTCTACCTGGAGGTGCCACCTTCGCTGTTCGGGCCGGTGATCCATCACCTCAACAAGGCCGGCCTGACCGAGAAGGGCCGGTTCATCCTGGAGAAGCCGTTCGGGCATGACCTGGCCTCGGCCAGGGAGCTGCAGGAAGACCTGACCGAGTTCCTGGACGAGGACCAGATACTGAGGATCGACCATTACCTCGGCAAGGAGCCGGTGATGGACATCATCTACCTGCGGTTCGCCAACCTGATCCTCGACCCGGTCTGGAACAGGGACCACGTCTCCTACGTCCAGATGACCCTGGCCGAGAACTTCGGGGTGACCGATCGCGGCGCCTTCTACGACAAGGTCGGGACGATCCGGGACGTGATCCAAAACCACGCGCTGCAGATGCTGGCCCTGGTGACGATGGAGCCGCCGTCGCGCAACCAGACCGAGTCGATCCGGGCGAAGAAGCTGGAGCTGTTCGAGTCGATCCGGGCGGCCAGCCCTGCCCACTGCGTGCGGGGCCAGTACGACGGCTACCGCGAGGTGGAGGGTGTGGCACCGGACTCGACCACAGAGACCTACGCCGCGCTGGAGCTGCGGATAGACAACTGGCGGTGGTCCGGGGTCCCGTTCTACATCAGGGCCGGCAAGGAACTTCCGGTCAAGCAGACCGAGATCCGGGTGGTCTTCAAGCGGCCACCACCGACCGGTATCGGCGGGTCGGAGAAGCCGGGCCACAACGAGATGGTGATCCGGATCGACCCGATGGCAGGCGCGAGGCTCAGGTTCATCGCCAAGCGGCCGGGGGTGGACTCCTTCGAGGACGCCGACCTGGACGTTTTGTTCGAGAAGGAGCCCGGCACCGACCCCGAGCCCTACGAGAGGCTGCTGGATGACGCGATCCGGGGCGATATGAACCTGTTCACCCCGTTCAACGCGATCGAGGAGACCTGGCGGGTGGTCCAGCCGCTGCTCGAGGACCCGGGCGAGGTCTTCCCGTACGAGCCCGGCAGCTGGGGGCCACCCGAGGCCAATCGCCTGGTCAAGGGCGTCTGCACCTGGGCCGAGCCGTGGCGTCCGGTCGAGCGGCCGGACGAGCGGATGCTGCTCGGCGGCTAGGCGGCCGAGCGGGCGGCCAGTTGGCCGCAGGCGGCATCGATATCCCGGCCGCGGGTCAGCCGGACCGAGGCGAAGACCCCGTTCTCGACCAAGGTGCGGCGGAAGGTCTCGATCGCCTCGGGCGGGGAGCCCGAGTAGGCCGATCCGCTCGGGTTGAAGGGGATCAGGTTCACCTTGAAGTCGTTCTCTGATCCGAGCAGCTCGGCGAGCTGGCGGGCCTGGGCCGGGCTGTCATTGACCCCGTCCAGCATCA
>JBBAUQ010000036.1:0-12256 GCA_040398125.1 Solirubrobacterales bacterium
CTGGGGAAAGTTTCCGAGGTGGCGTCCCGACTTCGGCTCGATCTCCTCGGCGTAGAGCTGTAGCGGGCTGGCGTATCCGAGCAACCTTTCGCACAGTTGCCTTGCCCGATCGAGTTCACCGATCTCGACCAGTGCGCTGACCAGCCAGAAGGAACAGATGGTGAAGGCGCCCTCACTGCCCTGGAGTCCGTCATCGGTCTCCTCGGTCAGGTACCTCAGCACCAGGCCATCGACGGTGAGCTCGTCGGCGATCGCCAGGACCGTGTTCTTGATCCGGGGATCGTCAGGGGGCAGGAAGCCGAGCAGGGGCAGGAGCAGGCACGAGGCATCGAGTGCATCGGTCTCGTAGTGCTGGGTGAACACCCCGCGGTCATCGACTGCGTTCTCGCAGACGTCGGCATGGATCTCGTCGGCGACGGCCTGCCACTCGTCGGCCAGGTCGAACTCCTCGCGGAGCCGGGCCAGTTTCGCGCCCCGGTCCAGGGCGACCCAGCACATGACCTTGGACGAGGTGAAGTGCCGCGGCTCACCCCTCACCTCCCAGATCCCGCGATCGGTCGAGCGCCAGTGCTCCCGGGCGGCATCGACCTGACGCTTCAGGATCGGCCAGATCTCCTCGGGCATCGCATCCCGGGACTTGGTGTGCAGGTAGAAGGAGTCGAGGACCACGCCCCAGACGTCGTGCTGGTTCTGGTTGAAGGCGCCGTTACCGACTCGCACGGGCGAGGCGCCCTCGTAGCCCTCCAGGTGCTCGAGGATGTGCTCGTCGAGTTCCTTCTCCCCGGCGACCCCGTACATCACCTGGAGGTCATCGGTATCCCGGGTCACGTCGGCCAGGAAGTAGTAGAAGTCGTTGGCCTCCCAGTCGAACCCGAGCGTGTAGAGGCCCCACAGGGTGAAGGTCGAGTCCCTCAGCCAGGAGTAGCGGTAGTCCCAGTTACGTTCGCCCTTGGGCGTCTCGGGCAGGGAGGTCGTCGCCGCCGCAACCAGGGCACCGGTCGGTGAGTAGGTCAGGCCCTTGAGGGTGAGGGCCGAGCGTTCGAGGAAGCTCCGCCACGGATGGTCGGGAAAGGTTCCGCGGGCGAGCCAGTTCTGCCAGTGGTGGGCCGTCCAGATGAGTCGCTTGCGGGCCTCGTCGTAGTCCTGGGGCGGTTCATGCTCACTCCAGGAGAGCGCCACGAACCTGGCATCGCCTTCCTTGAGCATGGTCCGGGCGGTGGTCCTGGGTCCCTCGAAACCGAGGTTCAGGTCCGAGGTAAGGCGAAGCTTCAGATTGGTCCCCGGGGCGGTGGCGACACCCTCGCGGTAACCCTCACCCGAGTACTCCCAGGTGGCCGGGGTGGACCCGTAGTCGAAGACCGGTTTGCAGTCCATGGTCAGCTGGACCTCCCCGTGGACACACCTGACCAGGCGCAACAGGACGTGGTCGGCGTCGTAATCGGTAGGGGCCCGACGGTGGGTCCCGGACCGGTCCCGCTCGTGATGCCAGGGTCCGATCAGCAGGACGTCGCGCACCAGAAGCCAGCCATCGGGGGTACCCCAGCTGGTCTCGAGCACCATCGTTCCCGGGATGTAGCGCCGGTGGGCCGGGACGTTGACGTCGGCCGGCCCGATCCGGAAGTTTCCGGCGCTGCGGTCGAGGATTGAACCGAAAACGGATGGGGAGTCGAACCGCGGTAGGCAGAGCCACTCCACGTTGCCGCTCGGGGCGACCAGGGCTGCCACCTCACCGTCTGAAAGGAAGCCGTACTCGGCGATCGGCGGAAAGGGTGAGACGCCGGGCACTGTTTCACTGACCGGTATCTGCGATTCCCAGGAGGAGCCGACCTCTGGACCGAGGCTGGTCTTGAAGCCGCCGTTGCTCATGTCCGACGACCTGCCCCGACCGGCCCGGACCCCAGGCGGGCCCCCGGCCACTCGGCTTCACTCCCGTTCCATGTAGCCCAGGAAATCATTCGCCGCAGGATCGTCGCACAGAGGGGTCGTTGCCGTCGGTATTCGGCCCGGACCGCATGGGCCTCGGGCAGCCTTCGGGCTTCAGCCTCTCGAGGCCCGCCAGGCGACCAGTTTGCGGCCGAGTTCGGGCGAGGCGCTGGAGGCGAGGTGTTCGGCCTCTACGCCGGCGTCATCGGGGTCCAGCCCGAGGATCTCGCTCGTCAGGTCCCGAGCCGCATTCCTCCGGGATGTGAGGACCAGGGCGGCGCTCGTACCGGCCGCGGTCAGGGTGAGCCCCTTTTCCTCGACCAGTCCCATCTCCCGCAGGCGCCGAACCATCTCGAGAGCCGAAGGTTGCGAGACGTCGAGTTCCCTGGCCAGCATTGCCTGGGTCGGCTTCTCTTCACCTCGGTCGAGGTCACTGATTGCCATCAGGTAACGGGCCACACCCTCACTCAGCTCGACGCAGGGATGTTCGGCTGACGGATTGGGTTTCGGGGCTGGGGAAGCCTGCTTCTTTGCCATCTGGAGCCAGTTTAACCGCAACGATGGGCGGTGACGGTTTAATCCCCTGCTGATGAGGTTATTTCGATCACCCCCGGCCGGAGTGCCACTGCGCCGCCCATCGGCGGTCTTCCCGGTCCTGTTCCTGGCGCTTGCCCTGCTGCCGTCGGCCTGCGGCGGGGAGGGGGATTCCCGGTCCGTTCAGCGAGTCGAGGTCACCGACACCGCCTGTGAGCCGGGGGAGCTCAAGACGGTGAAGACCGGGGTCCTGACCATCGGCACCACCGAGACCCTGGAAGAGCCTTACTTCGAAGATGGTGATCCAGTCAACGGGCGTGGTTTCCTCGGGGCGCTCGGGTATGAGCTGGCGGCCGGTCTGGGGTACGGGAAGTCGGCGGTCGAGTGGGTGACCGCTGACCTCGGAGCCGACCCGGGTAACCGCCCTGACTTCGATATCGCCCTGCTCGGCGAAGTCCCGGTCGATCGGGCCATCCGCCGTCGCTTCGATCTCTCCGAGCCGTACTACCTGATCCCCCAGGCGATCGTGGCAGAGGAAGGCTCGGACCTCGCTGAAGCCGAGTCATTCGACCAGCTGAAGGGGGCCCGTCTCGGCGTCGTCCGGGGGTCTGCCGGTCAGCGAGCGGCCGGCCGATTGATCGACCCCGTGCGACGGCCGCGAGAGTTCCGGGAGGCCGAGGGCATGCTGCGGGCGATCTCGTCCGGCAGCCTGGACGTCGGCCTGCTCGGGCTTCCCGAGGCCCTGGAAGGGGCGGACGGCGTTCCGGGGCTCGCCGTCTCACGGCAGTTCGCCTTTCCCGGTGGCGGCCGGTGGTCAGTCCTCTCACCGGTCGGGTCGGACTCGATCCCCTGCGTGGACGAGGCGATCGGGCGCCTCCGTGAAGACGGTGTGCTGCAGGAGCTGGATCGCCAGTGGATGGTCGATTCGGTCGAGGTTCCCAGGCTGGGCTAGTTGCCCAGCAGCTTCTCGGTATCGAACTCATTCGGACTGACATGCGGAGATCCAGTTACGAGTGGCTCGATGAAGTAGGTGTTCGTACCCGAGAAGACGTCCTCGAGGGCTCGCCGGTCGGCCCTCAGCAGCGCACCGACGAAGCCGATGAAGAAGATCGCGACCGAGACCCAGAAGCCGATCAGCCTCAGGGTGGCGCACTTCAGGCCGAGGCGTGACTGGCCGTCGGACCGCTCCACCCGGGTGCTGAGGAACCGCATGGCCAAGGTCTGTCCTGCGAGCGACCAGAAGACCAGAAGGTAGGCCGAAGAGGCCAGGAACCAGAGCAGGACGGTGACCGTGATCGCATCTCCCGAAGATCCGCTCTGGGTGACTCCCAGGGTTCTGCCCAGTACCCCGATCAGGCTGATCAGCAGGCCGAGGCCGAGGTTGATGATCAGGCCATCGAGGCCGATCGCCAGGAGCCTGGTGACCAGGCCGACCCGGTCAGTCCGGATCTCGGCCTCCGGCCGGCGGAGGATCTTCCTGACGAGGCGCTGGATCCAGAGGTCCATCCGGGCAGTCACGTCCCTCACCTGGATGCCGATGTCCGTGATCAGACCGATGCCCTGGACGGCGATTGCGTCCCTTACCTCGGGTGACTCGGCGATCCGCTCGATCAGCAGCTGGGTCTCATCGCTCTCGAGGACCCGCGCCCAGACCCGGTCCACCATCTCACTGTCGACGGTCTCGATCAGGGCCTGTTCCACCGAGGCGCTCCTCAGGGCCTCCTCGACAGCCTGGCTAACGATGGGTCCGTTGAGGATCCGAGCCAGGGCACGCTCGGTGGCTTCGCTCTCGACCGCCCGGACGATCGCGTCTTCGACTATTTCCTCGACCGTCTGGTCGAGGCCGGTCGCCTCGGCAATTCGCTGGGCACTACGGGTCCCGCCCGAGACCAGTCGTCCGGCCAGGGAGGACTCACCCCTGCCGGGCTGTGGTCGTCCCGATGGGCCTCCGGTGTACCTGCGGCGCTTGTCCCCCGAGTTACCAGTCATGCCCGGAGAGGCTAGAACTTTCCGCTTCCTGGTACCGGCGCGGGTCGCGGCGTCAGGGCCTGGAGCGGAATCGCGACACCAGGGAGGCTGCCCGTTCGATGGTCGGTTGGTCCAGTTCCTGGGGGGAGAGCCCGGCCCGCCGACCGAGTTGGTGGGTCAGGGCATCGATCAGGTCGTCGCGGTCTACCGGCCCGATCTCGGCTTCCACCGAGCCAACCGTCGAGGGCTCGAGCGGCAGGCCGAGGGCCTTGTAGACGGGCCGGAGGACAGACAGGAGATCATCGTTACCCGATGCGGTGACGACCACACCGACATGGGCCGCCCCCCTGACCATCCGTTGGCCGATCCCGGCAAGCTTGCTCTTGCCGGTGGCGTTGACGCTGAACTCGCCCGGGCAGTACTCGTCCGGGATCTCACCGACCCGTGCATCGACACCGAGTTTGACCAGTGCATCACGGGTCAGCTCAGCCGTGAACCGGAACCTCTCCTCCGTGGCCCTGGAGGGCGACGGATCGGGCACGGTCAGCGTCAAGACCACGACCCCCTCCCCGTAGGCCGTCGCCCGACCGCCCGAGAGGCGCTCGATCCCGGGATGACCGCACTCCCTCGCAGTTCGCCGGGCCAGCTCATAACCGGGACTCACGCAGTCGCGGCGCCCGAAGGCAACGGCTCTGCCCGTTCTGGCTACCCGGACCGTCGCTCCGCGCCGTCCCGCTGCCACCTGGTCCAGCAGGACACGACTGACGGCCGGTCCCATCGCCGGGTCTTCCTCGAAGGATGCCCGGATGAGGTCGAACGATTCGTATTCAGTACCCAAGATCGCTGACAACGGTCGCGGTCGCTCGATTCTGATACGAGTAAACGCTAATAAATGGCAAGGCGACTCAATTCCGGTTCGGGCATTCCCGGGCGCCTTTTGGCCCTGGCGCTCTTCGTGCTGGTCGGATGTGGACTGATCGTCGGCGGACTGGCCATCACGAATCAGGATAAGGCCACCGTCTCGACCGAGGATCGGGATCGCGAAAAGGCCCTCGCCCAGGTCTACCGGCAGGCCGGTATGGCACTCGAGCAGGGGACCGCCCGCCACCGCAGGGAACAGGCCCGAAAGCGCCTCGTCGCCCGCTTCCGTCCCCTGCCTGGCGGGGTCAGCCTCACGGTCCTGGAGCAGATAGCGAGTTGTGAGTCGGGAGGTAACCCGAGGGCCGTTTCCTCGAACGGCCTCTACCACGGCAAGTACCAGTTCCATCCAGACACCTGGCGCTCGGTCGGCGGTGCCGGCCTGCCGTCGAGGGCGCCCGAGGTCGAGCAGGACTACCGGGCGGCGATGCTGCTGGCCCGGTCCGGGCCAGGCCAGTGGCCCGTCTGCGGGGCTTGAGGCCCCGGTGTCGGCAACCCGGGCGTCGGTCTCGGGGGATTTCCTGCGACCATTGAGCCGACTTGAGCAAGGGAGTCATCGAGATATCCCCGGGCCGCATCAGGGCCCTCGCGGCCGATCCGGCCGGCGGTACTGATTCCGGTCCCGCTGCACCTTCACTGGAAAGCGATCAGCACTTTGCGCCTTTCGAGGTGACCCCCGCGAGGTTGGGGGAACTGATCGAACGGGCCGCAGGAGAGGTGCGCTCGGTCTCGGGCGGAGATCCCGAGGTCGTGGTCGTCGGGAAGCTGGGCGGAAGCCGACTGCCTGCGATGGTCGAGCGACTGGCTCGTCGCGCCGGCCTCGGACCGGTGAGGGTTCCGTCGCGCAGGGAACAGGTCATCGGGGCATTTCTGGCCGCGACCGGGTCCGAGTCCGGCCGATCGAGCTCCCGGGAGGCCGTCCTCTTCCCGACCGACTCCTTCCTCGGCCTGGCGGTGGGTGACCCGGGACGCCGCCCGGACTGGACTGCGTCTCGCCCCGTCACTGCGGCCGGGCTAGTCCGGCGGGCGCGATTCGGTGATCCGCCCTCCGGAAGTCAGCTGGAGGCGGCAACCAGCGCAACGCTTCGCCACCTCGAATCCCTTGAGCCGCCCGGTTTCACCCGGACCCTGCTGGTCTCGGAAATGACCCCTCAGGTGGCCCGACTCTGCGGGACCGAAATCGATTTCGAGTCGGCCGGCCGGGCGCTCGACCGCCTCTGTGACCCAACCGGAACGTCGGCCGTCCCGGCCGAGTCGAGCGGTCTCGCCCAACGGCAGGCCCTCGCCGCGACCCTGGTCATCTGCAAGGCGCTCTCCTTCCGGTTCGACACCCAGCTCGAGTTGATGGTCCCCGACCCGGCTCGCGCCTGGGCCATGCTTTCATCGTCCGACTCGGTCGAGGGTCCACGCCGTGACAGCTGAAGGTTGAGTCGGCCAGTTGGGTGACCGGCAGGTAGCGGTCGTAGTCCAGGAGGGGCAGGCCGGCCATGACACCGGTGACCACCCCGAGAACCATCGCCGAATGGAGGTCGTGCTCGAGCACCTGCGCCACTCCCCGGGTTGGGAAGAGCGAGAGGTCATTGCTGCCCGTCCGGCCAGCTCGAGCGAGGTTCAGCTCGCCCACCCCAAAAGCCACTTCGAGGCAGTCCGCTCGATGGCCGAGCGAGGTGGCGGCTGGATGGACGGTGACACGCCGGTCTCTCCTGGCAGCCTCGAGGCCGCGTTGGAGGCGGTCGGCGGTGCGATCACGGCAGTCGACTCCGTCCTCGACGGCCGGCCCGGGGGCCGGGTCTTCGCCCTGATCAGGCCGCCCGGCCATCACGCGACCTTGGATCAGGCGATGGGTTTCTGCCTCTTCAACAACGCCGCGATCGCTGCCCGCTATGCGATCGAACGCTACGGACTCGACCGAGTTGCCATCGTCGACTGGGACGTCCATCACGGCAACGGCACCCAGGACATCCTCTGGTCCGACCCGGCCGTGCTCTTCATCTCTCTCCACCAGTGGCCGCTCTATCCGGGCTCGGGCTGGCTCGATGAGACCGGTGAGGGGCCGGGGGATGGGCTGACGGTGAACCTCCCGATGCCGCCCGGCTCCGGTGACCTCGAGTACCTGGCCGCGATCGATTCGATCATCCTGCCGATACTCGGTCAGTACGACCCCCAGTTGGTCATCATCTCGGCCGGCCAGGACGGCCATCACGATGATCCGCTCTCCCACCAGGAGCTGACCACGGCCGGTTACCGGGCCCTCGCCAGCCGCCTCTCGGCGCTCGCCGGGGAACTCGAAGTGCCGCTGGTCGCGCTTCACGAAGGTGGTTACAACCTCGAGACCCTTCCCCGTCTCGACCAGGCGATCCTCGACGGCCTCGCTGCGAGGTCACCGGATGGTTCCGAGGTGAGCAGCCACGCCGGGCCAGCTGAGGGTGCGATCGATGGCGACTGGCGGGAGCGTGCCGAGCAGTTGGTAGCGGTCCAGAGCCGGTACTGGGACCTTCCCGCTCCCTGATCACGGCCCACCGGAGCCGGGATCCGTTCAGCGTTCAGCTCAGGCGAGGAGACTCAGGAGTTGAAGCGGTCGAGGTCCTCGCGACGCTGTTCCTTCTTGGCGTCGAAGTGCCTCTGGATCAGTGACATCACGGTCACGAAGATGGCGATGAAGGCGATCACTCCGAAGCAGAACATCGTGATGTCCTTGTCGGTGACATCCCCGAAAACGCCGCTGGCCGAGGCGTGGGCGGCCGGACTGAGGACCGCGAGGGCCATCAGACATGCGGCCAGTGAGGCGAGGATGATCTTTGCCCGTTGCTTCATCGAGCTGAAAATTACCGGAAGCCGTAGATGCCCGGTCACTAGCCTGTAACCACGCTGTGAAAAATGGCCACCAAACCCTCCAAACCTCGGCGAGCCTCCGTACAATGGTCTCCGATGAGTGATGCCCGGCCCCCGATGCGAGTCGCGATCATCGATAACGACTCGGGCTTCGTCCGCGTACTGACGAACCGCATGGACTCCGCCGGCTGGCAGCACCGGGTGCTGTCCTCGGCCGTCCCGCCGCAGGAGCTGGTCGCGATGAAGGTCCATGCCCTCCTGGTCGACGTCTCGATTCTCGGCAACGAGGGCTGGGGCTACCTGGAGAAGGTCTGCAGCCTGCTGCCGGACCTCGGGGTTCTGGTGACGATGAACGGGGCGACGGTGTCCCAGCGGGTCAAGGGCCTGCGGCTCGGGGCCGATGACTGGGTCAACAAGCCCTGCCATCCCGAGGAGGTTATGGCCCGGACCGAGGCCGTGGTCCGGCGACGTCGCCGGGTCGGCAGCGGGGCCGATGACGCCCCGGTCATGGTCGGTGAGCTCGAGATCAGGCCGGATCAGTTCCAGGCCTTCATCTCGGGCCAGAGCCTGGATCTGACCAGGCGTGAGTTCGAGCTCCTCTATCTGCTGGCATCGAACGACGGCACCGTTTTGGAGAGGGACCGGATCTACCAGAGCGTCTGGGGCTACGCGATGGCCCACGGTGATCGCTCCGTAGACGTGTTCATCCGGAAGCTCAGGCAAAAGCTCGAGCGCCGCTCACCGGCGTTTGCCTACATCCACACCCACTTCGGCGTTGGCTACCGCTTTGCGGTCGAGACGTCGGTTCCGGACCTCCCCGGTCCGGACAAGGAAGACCCCGGTCGAGAAGCCGAACGGGACGCTGAAGCGACCTCCGCGCCGGCCTAGGGTCGACCTGCCAATGAGTGCGAACGCCCGAAGCGAGGGCGTTCACACCGCTTCCCAACGGCGTTCACATCCTTTTTACAAGAGGTCAACAGCGAGGTAACAGTCTTCCGGCAAGGGCCTTGGAGAATTTGACCTAGAAGCGTCAAGTTCAAGGCCCAGGTCCGAGTCGAATCAACTGTCGACCGGGGCCCGCCGAAAATAAAAGGAGAACGTGTGTCCAAGTCAAGACTGAAGATTTCTGCCCTGGCCGGGGCCGTCGCAATCCTGGCCGTCGGGATTGCCGCCTGTGGGGGGGACAACTCATCGAGTTCAGGGTCCGGTGAGGGCGGCCTCTCGGGGAGCATCCGGATCGATGGATCCAGCACCGTGGCACCGCTTACCGAGGCCATCGCCGAGGGCTTCCAGCAGGACAACCCGGACGTGAGGGTGTCAGTGGGGACCTCGGGCACTGGTGGCGGGTTCGAGAAATTCTGCGCCGGTGAAACCGATGCCAATGATGCCTCTTCGGCGATCGGAGAGGATGAGATCGCCGCCTGCAAGAAGGGCGGCGTCGAGTGGGAAGAAATCCAGGTGGCAAACGACGCCCTCTCGGTCGTCGTCAATCCCAACAATCCCGTCAAGTGCATGACCGTGGACCAGCTGAGCTCGGTCTGGGAGAACGGCTCGACGATCGATAGCTGGAGCCAGATCAAGGGCCTCAACCCGTCCTATGACGAGCAGCTCACGTTGTTCGGACCCGGCACCGACTCGGGAACCTTCGAGTACTTCACCGAGGCCATCAACGGTGAGGAAGGCAACCAGCGCCGGAACTACAACAACGTCGGCGAGGACGACAACCAGACGGTCACCGGCGTCTCCGGCGCACCGGGAGGCATGGGTTACTTCGGTTACTCATTCGTCCTCGAGAACGAGGGCAAGATCCGGGCGCTCGAGGTAGACAACGGTGACGGCTGTGTGGCTCCCTCGGAGGAGACGGTCCAGGACGGCTCCTACACGCCGCTGGCCCGCCCGCTGTTCATTTACCCGTCCGCCAAGGCACTGGCTCGTGAAGAGTTCGATGCCTTCATGGAGTACTACCTGGACAACGTCAACGAGGTTGCCTCGACGGTCGGCTTCATCGGCCTGACCGATCAGCAGCTCTCCAAGAACGAGTCCAAGCTCCAGAAGCTGATCAACAAGTGATCCAGCTGGAGACAGTTCCGGCCGGCAGCCGGGGGGCCTGAGGGCCCTTCGCTTGGAAGCCGGGGACACAACTGCATTCGGGGTGAAGGGGTCGGCTCGGCCGGCCCCTTCCCTCTTTGCGCCCTCGCCGCGCTACGGCGAGAAGGTCATCAGGGTCCTGCTGGCCCTCTGCGCCCTGCTGTCTGTCCTGACGACGACGGCGATCGTGGTCTCACTGTTGCTCCCGACCCTGGACTTCCTCTCTGAAGTGCCGATCGGCCAGTTCCTCTTCGGTACGGACTGGGCCCCGACCTTCACTCCGGCCGAGTTCGGCGTCCTGCCGATCCTGGTCGGGACGCTCAGCACCAGCCTCTGGGGGATGCTCTTCGCCATCCCGATCGGCCTCTGCTCGGCGATCTACCTGTCGGAATACGCTTCGCCGAGGGTCCGCAAGGTGATCAAGCCGGTCCTCGAGGTACTCGCCGGAATACCCACTGTGGCAATCGGCATCTTCGGCCTGATCTTCCTCAGTCCGGTGATCGAGAAGGTCTTCCCGTTCATGGTCGAGGTACCGCCGTTCAGTGCCGGGATTGCCGGTATCGCGATCGGCCTGATGATCGTGCCGATCATCGCCTCGATATCCGATGACTCGATGCGAGCCGTTCCACAGGGTTTGAGGGAGGCCGCCTACGGGCTCGGGGCGACCCGGATGAAGGTCGCCACACGGGTCGTGTTCCCGGCCGCGATCTCGGGGATCATCGCCTCCCTGGTACTGGCCGGGTCCAGAGCCGTCGGCGAGACGATGATCGTCCTGTTGGTCGCCGGGGCTTCACCCAACCTGACCTTCGACCCGGGTTCCTCCGTCCAGACCATGACGGCCTTCATCGGAACCACGGCGACCGGTGACATCTCCACCGGCACGATCACCTACGACACGATCTTCGCGGTCGGGGCGCTCCTCTTCGCCATCACCCTCGTCCTGAATCTCTTCGCGATCCGAATGGTCCGGAAGTACCGGGAGGTGTACGAGTAGATGTCGCTGCGTTCCGGTGAGCCCGGTTCGGCTCGGGTCCAGTTCGCCTCGGCCGGCGCCCGGGCGGTGACCGGTGAGATGTTGTCGGCACAGCCCCGGCGGGACCTCGTCAAGGGGACCATCTTCCTCGCCCTACTTCTGCTCTCGCTCTCCGTAGCCCTGGTCGGACTTGCGGCGATCATCATCCAGGCGGTCGTCAACGGAGCGCCCGCCTTCAGCCTGAGCCTCTTCACGAACGGCCCCTCGACCATCAACCCGTCGGAGGCCGGATTCAGGCCGGCCCTGATCGGCACGGTCTACCTGATCATCGGGGTGATCCTGCTGGTCGTACCGCTCGGCGTCGGTGCCGCGGTCTATCTGGAGGAGTACGGCGATCGAGACAAGTGGTGGAACAGGCTGATCGAGTTGAACGTCCAGAACCTCGCCGGTGTCCCCTCGATCATCTACGGCATCCTCGGCCTCGCCTTCATCGTTCGCGGCCCCCTCGACCTCGGCTTCGTCCTTCTCGCCGGATCCCTGACCCTGGCACTGCTGGTCCTCCCGACAGTGATCCTTGCCGCCCGGGAGGCGATCCGGGCCGTCCCCCCCTCCATCCGGGAGGGTTCCCTCGCCCTCGGTGCCACCCAGTGGCAGACGATCCGGCGCCAGGTCCTTCCGGCAGCGATTCCGGGGATCGTGACCGGCGTGATCCTGGCGATCTCACGGGCCATAGGGGAGACGGCGCCGCTCCTGCTTGTCGGAGCTGCCACCTTCGTGACCTTCAACCCGACCTTCCTCGGCACCGATGGCTACTCGGCCCTGCCGGTCCTGATCTTCAACTATGCCTCCCGCCCACAGGACGAGTTCAGGATCCTCGCCTCGGCCGGAGTCGTCGTGATGCTGGTCGTCTTGCTGGCGATGAATTCATTCGCGATCTGGCTTCGCAATCGTTATGAACAGGAATGGTAGGAGGGGTAAAGGGAGCGAGCGACTTCCCGGAAACACCACGAGAGAAGAGAG
>JBBAUQ010000037.1:0-12018 GCA_040398125.1 Solirubrobacterales bacterium
CGAGGGCTACCCCCGACACGGCAGTCTCGGAAACACCGATCGAGCCGAGCGGCGACTCCAGCAGGGCAGCGAGGGAGGGCTCGGCCAGGAAACCGATTCCGAGATTGGTAAGGGTGATGCCGACCTGGGATGCCGAAAGCTGGGTGGAGAGGCTCCGCAGCGCTTTCTGGACCCCCCGGGCAGATGCATCCCCGGCCTCGGCCTCGCGGTCGACGGTGGAGCGATCGACGGTGACGAAGGCGAACTCGGCGGCAACGAAGACCCCGCACAGCAGCACCAGCACGACCGCGATCGCGAGCAGCAAGAGCTCGATCATTCGGGAAGCGCCCCCCGGTCGAAGTCCGGAAGGCGCCCGATACTAGAGCCGGGTTCGTCGTCCATCGACCGTTTCGGGTGACTGCATGTGCCGCTGATCTTAACCCCTGCCAGGGGCGGCATCCAGGCCCATGGTGGGAGAATGATCGGCGTCCCCCGAGTCGAGCGGAAGGAGTGGGAATGACAGCTGAGGAGATCCTCGAGGCCCTGGAGGCCTACCAGGCCCGGACGCTCGCGATTCTCGAGGCTAATCCCGAGGATCCCGAGAATGCGGTGTCGGAGCTGATCACACTTCACCTGAACTGGGTCGAGGAGGATCGGGATCGGGCCCGACAGGTCATCGCCGGTCGTGACGCCGTCGCCAACGGTCCGCTCGGCGAACGGCTGATCCAGTCGAACCGGGATATGTTCGATGCCATGCGGGCCTGGCTCGACAGCCAGGTGGCCGCAGGTCGGCTCGCCAACGGCTCGCTTGCCCTGTTGCACGCGATCGTCTTCGCGCCTACCCACGAGGTGACCAGACATTGGCTGGAAGGGCGCCTTCCGCGACCGTTGGGCGACTACGAGGCCCCCCTCAAGGCGGCAGCCTGGGCCGGGGTCAGCTCCCTTCCCGGCTGAAGCCCCGGTCAGGGGTGAGCGGTTCGAGTCGCGGTCGCTTGGCCGATATCCCGTCACCGGAGGACCGGCCGACCAGTCTCCGCCCGACCCAGGGCAACAGGTACCTCACCACCCACTCACTCTCATCCCCGAAGGCCTCTGCGGGGCCCTTGGTCTCAGGGGGCGGGAGTGGCGCGTCCCATCCCCGGTCGGCCAGCTCCGGGGCAGCGACCGAGAGCATTCCCATCGCCATCCGCCAATGTCCGTCGGGATTGAGGTGGAGGCGGTCCGGTCGCCAGATCCGCGGATCGGACGTCGCCTTGATCGGCTCGAGATCGAGAAGGGTCGTACCGTTGGCCAGCGCAACATCCCGAATCCCCTGGTTGAAGGCCCGAATCCGATCTTCCAGGAGACGCCCGATCGGACCCAGTCCATCCGGGTCGGGGTAGGTGATCGTCAGGACGGTCGCCCCCCGGGAGACGAAGGCCGATTCCATCTCATCCATCATTTCGAGGGTCAAGTCGATGTCGAACCCGGGCCGAATCAGGTCGTTCATCCCGGCGATGACGCTGACCAGATCCGGCTCCAATCGGAGCGCAGGCCCGAACTGCTCGGCATACACCTGGGCCACTCGCCTTCCCCTGACCGCCAGGTTCGCGTAGAGCAGGCCCGGACTGGCACCTGCCAACCGGGCAGCAAACCGATCGGCCCAGCCGCGACAGGACCCATCGGGGTTCGGCAGGTCGCCAATGCCCTCGGTCTGGCTGTCACCGATGGCGACGAACCTTTGGAAGCCCGGGGCCGTCAACCTCTTCCGGGTGGCTCGACGGGCACCTCGGTGTGCGCGGTGGCCATGGCGTCCTTCAGGGCCGCATGGAGTTTCGCACGGAGCGCCTCGTCGGCGTGATCGAGGGCCAGGCCACTGTCCCGATCGACGAGGTTTCGCCGTTGCTCGGGGTCACGGCGCATGTCGTAGAGCTCGTACTGGAACGACTCGGGGTCATCTGGATCGAAATAGACGGCATACATCGAATCCCTGGAACGGATCGCCCTGATTCGGTTGGGCCGAGGCACCACATCGACGTAGGCCGAACCGCATTGGTGGTCGTCAAACGTGAAATGGGCAAACTCGGGCCAATCGGCCACCTCGCCCCCTCCGTCCGGGTCGATTCGAAAATCGACGCCCGTCGCGGCCAACTGCCCGGGGTCGGGATCGGCAGCTCTCGCCAGCAGCGGGGTCAGGTTCCGGCCGGGCAGGTCGAGATCATCGACATCGACCCCGGCCACCGCGGCGATCGTCGGCAACACGTCGCAAAGCGAAACCGATTGGTCGATTACCGCCGGCTCACGGAACAGCACCGGGTTGGAAAAGATCAGGGGGACGTTGATGGTCTCGTCATAGGCGTTGAACATCTTCTGGCGAAGCCCTCCGTGCGACATCCCCATATCCCCGTGGTCGGAGGTCCTGACCACCAGGGTCCGTGATCGGAGCGAGTCGGCCTCCCCCGGATCGCCCAGGGCATCGACGATACGCCCGACCTTCTCGTCCACGACTCGGTGCAGGTGGGCATAGAACCGACAGTAGGCGACCTGCTCGTCGCGGTTCCTGAGTGGTCCGATGAAGCTCGCCTGGCCAAAGGTCTGGATCACCTGAGCGAGAGGCTTGTCGGCCATGTTCTCGTTCACCGTGCCCGGCAGGCCGACTTCGGTCAGGTCTGCCCAGTCACGCTCCGAATAACCGCCCTCATCGAATGAAGCCGGGAAGGCCAGCACGTCATGCGGGTTGACCAGGGAGGCGATCAGGGCCCAGGGCTCCTCTGGTGGATCCTGGAGGAACTCCTCGACCTGTCGACAGAAGTCCTCGTCGAACCCCTCGGAAGACCGCCCCGCTACCGAACCCCCGCCGAAGTGGGACGGCTCGATGTTTTCGCCGGCGTCTGGGGGCTGCCAACCCTCGAAGCCATACTCCGCTGCCAGACGCTCGCTGTCGGCGTCGGTCCACTCCTCGCCCCGTACGGGCTTGGTCAGGTGCCACTTCCCCTTGATCACGGTCTTGTAGCCGGCGCGCTTCAGGACCTGGGCCATATTCGGGGTTCCTGGATCGAGTTCCCTCTCACCGGCGCCGCCGTTGGGCCGGCGAAAGGCCGACCGGATGATCGTGCCGAGCGCCGTTCGAAGCTTGATCTCGCCCCTTCTCACCGACCGCAACGCTCCGCGCAGGGTGGCCGGCCCGTAACGCCGAACGACCTCGGCCCCTCCCTGGGTCAAGGTCAAGGTGACCCGGTGCTCGTCCGGCCAGCGACCGGTCAGAAGCGAAGCCCTGCTCGGAGAGCACATACAGCTCGCCACACAGGCATCGGTGAAGGAGGCACCGGTCCTCGCCAGCTCGGCATCGGCCGGCATCAGCTCGGCCAGCCATTCCTCCGAGTCCGGCCAGTGCATCGGCCGACGCTGTTGGTCGGTGATGATCAGGAGGATGTTCGGCGGTCGCTCGCCGTCGGCACCGGGGCCGAGCGGCCCTACTTCTTCCACTTGAAGGGGCAGCCCCCGGCCTCGAATTTACGCTTGCTCATGTAGGTGCCTCGCGGGTAATACTCGCCCATCGTCTCGGCAGCATCTTCGGGGAAGGGGGTCGGGACATTCCAACTCGAGCGCTTGAAGTCTTTCGCCGGCAGGATGTTCCGGGTCAGGAGTTGGCCGACATTCGGCCTGCCGGCACCGTCGCCTTCGGGGTCTGCCTCGAGCCAGTAGACACCGCATTTCTGACGGGCATTCTTCGGTCGCTCGGCCTTCTTCGATACCAGGATCAAGTAGTTGCGCTTCTTGCTTCGCAGGGGCAACTGTTCATCGAAGACGCACTTCCAGGTCTTGGTCGTGACCAGTGACTGGATCACACACATGTCCCATTCGACTAACTGGCCGGCCTTCGTCCTCTTGTTCCCGTTCCAGGTGGTGGGGGTAGTCGGTAGTCGCCCGTGGAGCGCCATCGTCTGACCGAAGTCGGTGGCGAAGCTACCGGTCATGTAACGGGCGTCGCCGTTGTCGTACTGGGTCCCCTCATAGTCGGGGTTGTTCGCCCAGGCGATCTCCTGATCGTTTTCCGTTCCGTATTTGGCAAGCGAAGTCGGGAGGTTGTAGTACCTCGAGAAGGCGAACTCGGGAAGCGCCGGATTCGTGGCTGCCAGTTCCGGCCCCTTGCCCTGAAGGAGGAGGTTGTAGACGTTCAGGGGCAGTAGTTGGTTGGTGTAGTCATGGGAGGAATCGAGCGCGTCGCAGAGGGCCTGCCCGGTCAAGATCGTGCCGTCCTCCAGCTCGAGTGAAGGCTCGGGAAGGCCGGTTCCTCCATCCAGGCTCCTGCCCTTGTACGGTATGTAGACGCGATAAAGGATGTCCTGGTATTTGCCTGCGACCGGCTCGGCGTAGAGCGTGTTCGGTACCGGTACGGCCGGCTTTGCCTCACCCCGGACCTCGATCGTGAACGAGCGGTTCTTGGCAAGGCGGTCCTTGCCGGGAATGCTTGGGTTGGTCGACCCGGCGTTCGGAACGATGCCGGTGTCGCTCAGCGAACTGGCCGAGACGCCGTTGTCCTTGTAGGCGTTGAAGGAGGAGTACCGGGCGTAGGGAAAGCGGCCATCGAGTTTCAGTACCGCCCCGGGTGGAGTGACGAACTTTGCCCCCCAGTAGGTGATCTCGGTGCCGGGATAGGCGAGATTCGTCTTCGGGTTATCCCTGGTGAAGGGGCCGGTCCAGAAGCAACTGGCCACCGGCAGGTCGTTCGGGTTGTTCTCGGTCGGGGCGTCTTCGCTCCCGGCTGAGCTCTCCGGGGCGGCTGCAGCACCAATCCAAGCGGACAGCGCGACCAGGATCACGAGCGCGGAAACTACCCACGTCCTGACGCTGGCCTGACTCTGACTTTCGAAGGTCATCTCTCCTGTCCCTTAACCCACGGGCCGGAGCAAGGTTTCCCCTGCCCGAGGTGAAAAAAGGTACCAGAGGCCCGAGCGTCCGGACGAAATCTGCTCAGAGCACCACGATGCCCACGACCGCAAAGTAGACGAGGATCGAAAGCAGATCCTGAAGCAGGGTCGCCAGCGGACCCGAGCCGAAGGCCGGGTCCAGCCCGAGAGCCTTGAACAGTGAGGGAAGTGCCATCGCGATGAAGGTCGAGGCCAGGCCGCTGGCCACCAGGGCAAGCGCCACGGCAAGTGCAACCCCGGTATCCCCCCAGCCCAACGTGGCAAAGAGGAAGAAGACTCCACCGATCAGGAGGCCGACCGCCACCCCTGTCAGGGCCTCCCGCCAGAAGATCTCCCGGGTGCGGACCCCGATCGCAAATGCCCGGATCAACACGGTCTGGGTCTGGGAGCCGACGGCGCCGGCCATGTAGACGATCGCCGGGACAAACAGCGCCAGCAGGACGTTGGCCTCGAGGTCTTCCTCAAACGCCCCCATCAAGACGGCCGAGAGCATCGCTCCCAACAGACCGACCACCAGCCATGGGGCGCGGTGCCAGAGCCTCCGCAGGATCGGCTCTTCGGCCGCTGTTCTCGCCTGCCTGGAGCCCGCGAGGTAGCCGCCCAGCCTGGCTATGTCCTCATCATGCTCGGCCAGGAGGACCGGCAGCATCTGGTCGGCGAAAACCAGGCCAGCGAACCCGCCCCGCGGACCGGTCACTACCAGGCAGCCGTCACTCGACTCGATCAGGGAGTGGGCCGCGACCTCTTGGTCAGTATCGAAAGTCACGACGGGGAAGTCCTCATTCATGAGGCTCCCGAGACTCTCTTTACGGTCAGCTGCGAGCAGATCCTCGATCGGGACCAGGCCGATTGGCCTCTGGTGATCGAGAACGACTATTTGCCGGACGTCGACCAGTTGGTGACCCTCCAGGCTGGCAAGGGTCGAGCCCGCCGAATCGCGTCGCGACCTGATCGGGACGGCGACCGTTGCGTGACCGATCACGGAGCCCAGGGTCTTCGGGCTATCTTCGGCTTCGGCGGTCTGGCTCTCCTGGTCTGAGGAACTCACGCCAGATCGATCACCGTCGCCACGATGGCCAAAATGACAACACCGTGGAAGGTCCAGAGCCATGTCCTGGCGAGGCTGGCCCGTTTGAGACGAAGGAAGAGTGCCGGATCAGATCCTTCCCTGCCGAGCGCCGAGTGGGTCGGCGCAGCCCAGCCAAGGGTGACGACCCAGACGGAGACAGCAAGCACGGCTCCTAATGACGCAAGAATCTCGAGCCCATCGGGAGGACTGAAGGCGAGCATTACCGCCGAGACCAGCTCGACCAGCATCGGCAGGGCGACGACCCAGGTCGTGCGTCTTGAGTGGGCGTCGTGGATGGGACTGAAGGAGTCGGGGGCGACCTCGGCAAGCAGTGGGTAGTGCACAACCTGGACGAACCAGGTGACCCCAACCATGAACAGGGTCGCCGCGAGGCAGGCGACCAGGGCGGCCTCGGTCATTTCACCTGGAGCTCCCGGGACCTGATGTCATAACGAACTTCCCGCCGCCCCTCGACCATCGACTCGACGATCACCTCGATCAGCGCATCGATGTCTTCGCCCTCGGGCATCGTCGGAGGCTCTCCGGCGAGCGCTCGTCCGGCAAAACCTGTCTCCATGTGGCCGGGGCTGATTTCAAGCACGGTGAACTCTCGCCGAACCTCGCGGCGAAGCGCCTGGAGGAAGGCGGCCAGGGAAGCCTTGGACGCCGAGTAGGCGGCCATTCCGGCAGTCGGGAATTCCGCCACGACTGCCGTAATCGCAACGATCAGTCCACCCGGTTCGAGTCGCTTCAGTGACTCCGAAATCAGATGCATCGGGCCGGTCGCGTTGGCTTCGATCAGCCGCGTCAGGATCTCGGGGTCCAGCTCACGAGCCTCACCGAAGGCCACGGTCCCGGTCGCGACAACGACTGCATCGAGTCCGCCCAGTGTCTCGACCGCGGCGTTGACGGCATCATCGACCGACTCCGGATCAGAGTAGTCGAGGCTGACAGTACCGGCCCCGAGCCTTTCTCCAATGGAGGCGAGGGCGTCAGGATCCCGACCGGCAAGGAAAAGTGTGGCGCCCCTGCCAGCCAGGGCCTCGGCCAGCTTCCCGCCGATTACACCCGTGGCTCCGGCTATCAAGATCCTGCTGTCGGCCAACTCCATGGGGTCCATCTTTCCAGATGACCTCCGACCGGGCGCCGAATCAGGCCCGGGACGTCTTCCGCACCGCGACCCGCGCTGCCCAGAAGAGCGTGACGAGGGCAAAGGCCGAACCGGCGATGAGGGCCTTGCCAAGCGGCCAGGCCTCCCAACCATCGATCATCAATGAGCGCATACCTTCCAGCATGTAAGTGGTCGGATTGACCCTGGCCACGGCCTGGATCCAGGGCGCCAGCTGGTCGAAGGGAAGGAACACGGGAGCCAGGAAGAGGAGTGGGAAGAAGATGAAGGTGGCCGACTGGGCCGCCCGGGCGTTGCCGGTCAAGAGGCCGGTTGCCACTGAGTAGCCGGCGAATCCGAGTCCCCAGAGCAGGGAGAAGAACAGCAGTGCCAGAAGGCCGAGCGCGCCGGCGGCCGGATCGGCTCCGAGCACCAGGCCGAGTCCGATGATCAGGATTGCCTCGACGGTCACCTGGATGGCGCCCAGGAGCATCGCCGAGAGGACCATCGCCGTTCGAGAGAGCGGCATGCTCAGCTGGCGTCTGAAGTACCCGGACTCGAGGTCCTCCACGAGGGTCAGGCCGGCCGCCCCGCCGCTGATCGACGCAAACAGGACCGTGACAGGCAGGACGAAGTTCAGGTAGTTGCCCCCGGTCAGCTGGACGACCGCCGGCGAGTCACCGAAGGACCCGTAGTAGACGATCAGGAAGAAGATCGAGATACCGAGATTGGGCAGGATCACGGCCGGCTGCCGTATGGCATTGCCGAGGAATCGGCCGGTCAACAGCCACACCTGGGTCCCGAACGCGGCACCCTCGGTCCTGTTTGCTGCCGGTGTACCGAGCGAGTCGGGGTTCATTTGCGCGGCCCCTCCCCCCTCGACTCGACGATGTTCAGGAAGACGTCATCGAGCGTTGGCTGTGAGAGGGAGACGGACGTTCCCTCGATCCCGGCCTCCTTGAGGAGCCCGACCACCCTGGCCAGCTCGACCGGGCCGTCGGTCGTCGGGATACGGACCACCTCCCCGATCCGGTTGGCTCCCGAGCCCACCAGGGCAACTGCCTTTTCGGCCTGCCCCTCATCCTCGAAACCGACCTCGATCACGTCAGCTCCCAGGCCGGCCTTGAGCTCTCCCGGCGTACCGGAGGAGACGATCTCTCCATCGGCCATGATGGCCACTCGGTCGGCCAGCCGATCGGCCTCCTCCAAGTACTGGGTGGTCAAAAGGACCGTTACCCCGGATTCCCGCAGGACCTCGACCTCATCCCAGATCGCCCTCCTTGAAGCCGGATCGAGCCCGGTCGTCGGCTCATCGAGGAAGAGGACCTTGGGGCGGTTGACGAGGGCTGCCGCGAGATCGAGCCTGCGGCGCATCCCCCCTGAGTACTCCCCGATCCTGCGATCGGCGGCATCCTGCAGGTCGACCAGGTCGAGCAGCTCATCCCGCCGGACCCGTGCGCCGTTCCGGTCGTACCCGTACAGCCGGGCATGAAGCTCGAGCAGCCCGCCACCCGTCTGCATCGGGTCCAGGCCGGTTTCCTGCAGGGCCGCACCGACCGAACGCCGAATCGCCGCACCGCCCCCACTGAGCGGCGAACCGGCGACCAGGGCATCGCCTGAGCTCGGTGCCAGGAGGGTGGCCAGCATCAGGACCGTGGTCGACTTGCCCGCCCCGTTCGCACCGAGCAATCCGAAGATCTCGCCTTCTTCCACCTGGAAGCTGACCGACTTGACCGCATCGACCGCATCCGGGCCGCTGCCGAACTGCTTGGACAGTCGTTCGACCTCGATCACCGGCTCTGTAGCGCGCGTTGCCACCTCGGCACCGTAGCCGTTCGACGAACGGGATTCCGTCCTCGGCCGGTGCCACCCTGAATCGGTGAGCCACACGCCCATCCTCCATGCCGATCTCGATGCCTTCTACGCCTCGGTGGAACAGCGGGATGACCCCGGCCTGGCCGGGATCCCGGTGATCGTCGGCACGGGGATAGTCCTGGCCTGCAGCTACGAGGCAAAGGATTCCGGGGTCAAGACGGCGATGAACATCAGGGAGGCGGTCCGACTCTGCCCGACGGCGAAGATCGTCCCGCCAAGGATGGAGGCCTACTCCGAGACGAGTCGCCACGTGTATGAGGTTTTCGCCGCCACCGCACCGGTGGTCGAGGGACTCTCCATAGACGAGGCGTTCCTCGAAGTCGGAGGACAGGAACACATCTCGGGGACCCCGGTCGAGACGGCCCGTCAGCTGCGCAGGCAGGTGCGCGAGGAAGTCGGCCTGGCTATCTCGGTCGGCGTGGCAAGAACCAAGTTCCTGGCCAAGGTGGCGAGCGCGAGGGCCAAGCCCGACGGCCTGCTGGTGGTTGAACCGGAACGCGAGAACGAGTTCCTCCACCCCCTGCCGATCGAGGCGTTGTGGGGAGTCGGCAGGGTCACCTCCCGGAAGCTGCGAGACACCGGCATCGAGACGGTCGGGGAAATCACCGATGCAGACCCTGAGCGACTTGCCCGGCTAATCGGTAGATCGGCGGCGGCCAGGTTGATCGAGTTGGCCAACAACCGCGACCCGCGTCCGGTGAAGCCGAGGGCACCGCGCAAGTCGATCGGCGCCCAGAGCGCCTTCCCCAACGGCTCGAAGAGCGACGCCGAGGTTGATGCCCTGCTGGCAGCGCTCGTGGATCGCGCCGCCCGGAGGCTCCGCAAGGCCGAACGTCGCTGCCAGTCGATCTCTGTCGGGCTCCGGTTCGCCGACATGACCAAGGCCGCCAGGTCACACACGTTTCCGTCCCCGGTCGACGGCACCGGAGAGATCCTGGCTTGCGCCAAACAGCTGTTGGCCTCACTGCAAACCCAGGTATCCGAGCGCGGCCTGACCCTGATCGGGGTTTCACTCGAATCACTCGATGACAACCGGGCCGCCCAGATGGCCCTGCCGGTCGACGGGGAGAACGATCTTCGGGAGGGGGACCCCGAGGCCCTCGACCGGGCGCTCGACGACCTGCACGAGAGATTCGGTTCGGGTGCGGTGGTCAGGGCCTCCCTGGTCGACCTCGAGCGAAGCGATGGCTCCCCGGTCCTCCCCGACTAACCGGGTTACGGACTGCAGGGAAGGTGGACGACCGGATTCGAACCGGCGACCGCCTGGACCACAACCAGGAGCTCTACCAGCTGAGCTACGCCCACCGCGACGGCAACCAATCTACCGGGAAGGGCCACGCCTCCCGACCTCGGTCGGCCCGGCAGATGCGGCTGAACTGAGTGCACCGGCCGAGGCCAGCACGACCAGACCGATCGCCAGTATCTCTCGCGGAGCAGGAACCTGGCCGAGAATCGCGAGCCCTGCGAGGGCCGCAACGCCGGGCTCGAGGCTCATCAGGACACCGAACGTTCGGGCCGGCAGGCGCCTGAGCGCCTCGATCTCCAGCGTGAAGGGAAGGGCTGCGCTGAGGATCGCCACGACCAGGGCCACGGCCAGGACCTCGGGGGCGAGGATGGGGCCGGTCCCTCCCATGAGCAGGAACGGCACCAGCACCACGGTCGTGAAGACCAGGGAAATGGCCAACCCCTCCCCACCGAGCGAGCGGGCCGCCAGACGCTTCCCGAGGACGATGTAGGCCGCCCAGGAAATCGCCGCCCCGAACGCAAATGCAACCCCGACCGGATCGAGGTCACCGCCGTCGAGTCCCCCGGTCAGCAGCACTATTCCGGCCGCTGCCAGGAAGACCCAGGCGAGGTCGCTCAACCGACGGGAGGCAAGCAGGGCAATCGTCAAGGGGCCGAGGAACTCGATGGTCACCGCCGCCCCGAGGGGTATCCGCTCGATTGCCGCGTAAAGACAGAAGGTCACTGCGGCAATTGCCACCCCGAAGGCCAGCGCGACCGGCCATATCTCCTTGAAGAGCGCCGGTGAGGGGCGCCAGATCAAAAGGAGGATCAAGGCCGCTATTGCGGAGCGTACGAAGACCGTGGTCCCGACCCCGACCAGATCGAACAGACCGACCGCGATCGCAGTCCCGATCTGGATCGAGACGATTGCCGCGAGGGCCATCAGGCCGGCAACGTAGGGGCTCTTCCCGGCCGAAGGCATGGCCGGAGTGAATCAGTTAAGTGACCGATGGGGCCGAACCGCTCGCCCAATCCGTTCCAGTTCCCCTACCATGCGGGTTCATGGAGCAAGGGAGTGACTCGAAGACGGACAGGCCCCGAGGCAGCGCCCGCCAGACTGCCCACTCGCGGGCCCGGGTCCTCATCCTGATAGCGGCGGCACTCTCGCTGATCGGATCGGTCGTCCTCTATTTCTCGGGTAACGAGAACGGTGGGATCTTCATGGGCCTCTGGGTGCCTTCGATCCTGGCCCTCGGTGCACTGGTAGTCCCGGCCGGCCGAGACTGATGAACGCGGTCGGGATTTTCATCTTCGGCCTCTTCGTAACCGGGATCGTCACCGCCGCCTGTGTCCTGATCGTCTACGGCATCATCGCCGAGCGACGCGAACGCGAAGACCTCGCCGAATCCCGGGAATCGGGTCAGGGTCCTTAACAGCTCGGCCGGGCCGCCTCAGGTACCCCCGGCAGGATTCGAACCTGCGACATCCGGCTTAGAAGGCCGGCGCTCTATCCAGCTGAGCTACGGGGGCGGGATCCATCCGACGATACCCCGGCCGGGCCGGTGACAGGAAGGGCGCGGCGGGCAGGGAGCGGACTACCGACAGCGAGAGGGATCGAGCGGCCCGTCGATCCGGTACACGTAGGCTGGCTGCGGAGTGATCGCCGGCTCGGCCACCACCTCGGTCACGTTCGGGTCGGAGGCGACCCACTCCCTGACCGGGTAGCGGTAGGGGGCCGTGGGTGAGTCCTGGGTGTACTCCGAGGTGAAGATGAAGTCGTAGCCGCCCCGGTTGATCTCCCGGATGAAGTTCTCGCACCCGGTGATCAGGCGGTACGAGCCGCGATCACC
>JBBAUQ010000038.1:0-4257 GCA_040398125.1 Solirubrobacterales bacterium
AGTGGCGACGTGGGGAGACAACGCGAGCGCAGCCCCTGTGGACAGGGCGTAGCGCTGCCCCTCACGGATGCCGCACAGATCGGGCAACGACAAGCCCAAACGCTCATTCCCGATGAGCGCTCGTCAGGACGATGTCAGCCGAATCGACCGTGGACGTAGTCGGAGGTCCGAGGGTCCTGCGGTCGGTCGAACATCACGTCGGTCGGTCCGTGCTCGACGATGTGCCCTGGCTGGCCGTGTTCGGCCAGAAAAAAGGCGCACTTCTGCGAGACGCGCTGAGCCTGCTGCATGTTGTGCGTGACGATGACGATGGTCACCTCTGAGCGCAACTCCGTGATGGTCTCTTCAATCCGTCGAGTCGACGTAGGATCCAGCGCAGAGCACGGCTCGTCCATGAGGAGGACCTTGGGCCTGATGGCCAGGGAGCGTGCAATGCACAGGCGCTGCTGCTGACCTCCGGACAGCCCACCGCCAGGGTTACGCAACCGGTCCTTGACCTCCTTCCACAGCCCAGCCTTGGTGAGACAGTCCTCGACGAGATCATCCTTATCGCGGTGTGAGACATGAACTCCGTTGAGCTTCAATCCCGCAACCACATTGTCGTAAATGCTCATGGCAGGGAACGGATTAGGCTTTTGGAAGACCATTCCGATTTGGCGACGGGCGTCGGTGATGCGGACCTCGGGCGCATAGATGTCCTGTCCGTCAAGGTACACAGCGCCCGAGAGCTTGGCGATAGAGACGAGCTCGTGCATCCGATTGAGTGTTCGCAGAAACGTGGATTTCCCACAGCCCGAGGGCCCGATCAGGGCAGTGACCTCACCTGCGCTCATGTAGAGGGAGCAGCGGTCCAGGACGTAGTGGTCCCCAAACCAGCACGAGATGTCAAGGGCCTCGATGGCGTACAGCCGATCGGAAGGATCCAGGACTTGCTCGGCTTCCAGCGTTCTCGACATGCGGCTCCTCGTACGGTCGACCTAGAGAAGATTGGGCAGAAGTCGCAGGGAATCGTTCGCCAGGGAGATGCCCACGAACAACAGGACCGGCAGGGCCACTAGCCAGGTCTGCCATCGACCCCAGCGGGCCATCGACCAGACCGCCCCCAGGCAGGCAACCAGGAGGACCTGCGCCCAGAGCAGCGTGGGCACGAGCGCGGTGGGATCGCCCTGCATGGCAGCCTCTGCAGGGTCGAGTGAGACGGGGCCGAGCACCCGAGGCGGTGCAGGTTGAGCCGGCGTCATGAGCGCCGCATCGACGCGGAGGATGTCGTCGGGCATGAAGCGAGGACCTGAGCCGGTGACAAGCGTCAACCGCCCTTGGCCGGATTCCAGAGCAGGAAGGACAGGATCACCGCTGCGGCGCACGCCGATCACGGAGTACTCGTGCTCACCTTGCCCAGTAGCGACCGTGATCGTGGAGCCTGGCTCCAACCTGTGGATCTCAGCAAAAGGCCCGCCGTACGCCGCCTGACGCCCGAAAATCACGCTGGTCCCGGCCTGGCCCGGAAGGACGGTGTCCCGCTTGTGACCCGGACCTGACTGGGTGACTGTCGAGGACGTCCCTTCCAGGACAACCTCCTGAAGGCCGATCACGGGAATGGTCATGACCGCTACCGGATCTCCCGGCGCGAGAAGGACGCCATCCACGGACACCTGACCGGCGGGCGCTACAGCGTTGGCGAGCGCAGAACGGAAGTCGGAGTACACGACCTCCTGGTCCCGAGCGTGGATCACTTGACTCACGAACACGAGGCACGCCAGTAGGCCCAGGCACATCACACCCAGGGCCAGGAGGGCGCTTGCCGCGAGGAATCGACGACTGGAAACAAAGGTGCTCGGCGCCGGGCCGGGTGACGGCCGTGTGGAGAATGTGGACGTTGCTGTCGCCATCATGAGGATCGCGCCGAGGTGTCTGCCGACTCCCCCACGCCCATGATCTGGGACTCCCGACGACCTGCGTCGCGACCTCGCGACCAGGCCCACGAGAGCGCAGCCCCCATGAGGAGGAGTGCTCCACCGACCACCAGGGCGGTCCGCCACCAGCCCCCCGCCTGGCTTGGCGACACGGCATCCTGGAGAGCCTCGGGCGCCCCGGCGGGCGCATCGACGTCCTCGGGCGAAGCAGGCTCAGTATCCGCGATCTCCGCCTGGCGCGAGAGTTCATCCGCCTCAGCTGCCTGATCGAACGCTTCTGCCCCCACAACGTCGCGGACGTCAAGAGCCGCATCACCAATTGCCTGGTAGCGCCCGTTCTCGTCGATGCGCAGTAGCCCCGTGAACACCTGGAGCGGCACCGTGTCCAAGGTGTTTCTACATACGAAGGAAAGCTCGTAGTCGCCAGCGAATTGGATGCCATCGACACTGCGAACGAGGTACTCGCGCAGGGATGTAGCGACGGGCACCACATAGTGACCTGGGTATCGGGGCAGGCCGAGGCCCGCGAACTTAGTCGCTCCCACGAGGTTTCCACGCTCCTGGGACAACCCTTGTCCGTCCAACGAAACGATGAAGGCGGTGCCTCGAGTGCATTCGCCCTCGGTGACGAGGTCGAGGGGCGTGTCAAGGTCGCCCACCGGGGGAGTCACCACGAGGTAGCCGAGGCGCTCAGGGGATTCGGCACGAACTGCCGGGGAGGCCGTAAACATCAGGAACACCGCCATGACGAGCCCGCCCGCGAACAGCCTCGCGATGGCGCGGCACTTTCCCGGGCGCCGGCCCCGGCCCCTCCACGTCATGACCCCTCCTGGTCGGCCAGACCCCGGACCACACCAGGGGCGCCTTCACTGTCTCGACCTTTGATGAACTACGCGTGAATCGACCCTGTCCAGAGCCCGAACGCTGCTGGGGGACCAGGGATCTCCTGGCCCCCCAGCAGGGCAACGATCAGCCTCTACGGGATGCTGACACGCACCGTCACCTGACCGTTCGCATACCCTGATTTCGCGGCCGTCACCGTGACCCTCAAGGTCCTTCCCTTCATGGCCTTGGTCACTGCAATGCTGCGCGAGGTTCCCACTGTCGTGCCATCGAGCTTCCACACATAGGCGAAAGTGGATGGCGTCGGTGACCACTTGCCCTGGGAAACGGTCAGTTTCTGGCCCACAGTCTTCTTGCCCGTCACCTTGGGCTTGACAGTGTTGACGATGGGCTCCGGCGCCGGCGTGTAGCCGGACCGCCATGCAATGGCCCCTCCGGCACCATTAGTGACCGTGATCATGCCGGAGAACGTCGAGATGGGTGTTGTTGTGAGCTTGGGCCGGCAGATGAACGAGATCGTGTAGCCCCCATTGGGCAGGGTCCCCCCATTTTCGCCCTTCACTGTCTCCAAGATCTTGCCCAACGGGGCCGTCATCGCCGTGGTCTGGTCACCCGTGGCCGCGATCGCTGAGAGCTCCGTCACGCCCGTCAGGGTCACCTCCTCCTTGAGGCCCGCTCCCGTCATCTTGATGATGAAGTGCGTAGCCTCCGCGCTCGCGCAACCACCCGACGTCTCGACGCTGAAGCCGTCTTCTCCCGTCCCTTCCTCTGGGATGAAGGCGAGGGTCCCCTCGGCAGCCTGAGTTGCGGGGCTGGCCAATGAGAGGAGACCGGCGGCGAGAGCCACCGATCCGAAGACTCCCACCGCCATCCGTGCTGTACGTGACTTCATGTGCGTGCCTCTCCTGGTCGTGGGGGTCAACTGCGGCTCGACGTATCGCCACACTTGCTCGGATCCGCAAGGTTCCCGAATCCCTGGAGGTTGATCGTGGGCTTCGCCTGGCAGACGAGGGAGTTGGGACCCACGAAGACCCTGTGGGTCAACGACGTCGGATCGTCAGCGAGTGCAGAGGGAATGATGTTGTTCACGGTCCGGACGCCAGAGAAGGAAGTGTTGATGATCGTCGGCGCTACCCCGTCGATCACGCCCAGGACCGCCAGCCCTCGTCGATCGGGAGCCGAGCCCCACATCTGGGCCTGGTAGACCGCGGCCGAATAAGGCATGATCTGGTTCTTCTTGAGTTCACGGCCATCATGCTCCTGGGGAAGGTCTCCCGGGAACGTGCCACCGTCCTTCTGCGGCACGAGGCAGGGGTACTGGGTCGGGGAGAAGTCACGGGGGATGCCGACGTAGTCGAGCCAACTGTTGCGGGTCCCCGAGCCCACCTGCACGAGTGCGGGCTGATAGGCGGGGTTTTCGCACTTGAAGATTGCGACAATCTCCGCTTTCGTCAACTGCTTGGGAACGTCTCCATCGCTGCGTACTGCGTACGTCAATGCA
>JBBAUQ010000038.1:4267-7896 GCA_040398125.1 Solirubrobacterales bacterium
TTGGATGACGAAGAACGTGCCCACTGCCAGCAGCCGTTCTTGGCGAGGAGGGACGACTGCAATGCGTCTCTGCCGGCGGTGGAGCCGTTAGGACGTGCGATGTCCTTGCATGCCGCATTGACCGCGGGGTCCTTGGTGGTCACGGTCGGAGTACCAATGGCGTCATAGGACCCCAGGACCTTGACATCGTTCACCTTCACCACTTCAGCTACGGCATTCATGAGCGTCTGGGTCGTGTCAGAGCCGGCCCCGGCAAGTTCACGGTACGTCGGGGTTCCGGTGGGATCCGCCTGTGCACCGGGAAGGGTCGCCAGCGCGATGCTGAGCGCCCCGACCCCCGCTGCGGCGGCGAGGAGGATCTTCCTTGTCTTCACTGCATACCTCTCTCATCGGTGAACCCGGCGCGTGATCGCGACGGGGGCTTAGGGTGCGACCGCCTTCCGGCGGCCGAGGTGGGCGAGGACAGCCCCGCCGAGCAAAGCGATGGCGCCCACGAAAAGGAGAAAGGCAGCGGCATACCGGATCGCGCCGATCGGCTGGGTCGGCGTGGGGATCGCCGCGGAGGACACAGGTGCCACGGCGACGACCGAGGTTCCCGGTGCCGCGTCTTCGCCGCCGGTCACCGGCCCGCTCGATTCCTCGGGCTCCGATGGTTCGACCACCGTCTCGTCAGTGGTGGATCCCGTATCAGGCGTCTCGGGCTGTGGCTGATCAAGGACAGGCGGCGGAACTTCAGATCCCACGCTCGCGCCCATGCCCGGATCCGTGTAGGTGCCACCCGGGTCACTGTCGGTACCGCCAGGGTCGGCAGCGGTTGGCGCGGGAGCGGACGTCGACTCCGCAGGACTCGGAGACGGCGACTCCGGGGGGGCCTCCGAGGAGGTCGGCGAGGGACTTGGCGAAGGACTCCCCGAGGGGCTCGGAGCCGGCGTGGGCCGGGTGCCTGCCGCGTCGCGGATGGCCTGGGCGACGGTTCGCGTGCGGTCTTGCTCCTCGTCTGTCAGGGGCACGTAGCCGCGCGGTAGCTGGCCTGCGGCCTCACCGAGCACCTGACCCTCCGCAGCCACGTACTCCAAGAGGTCGGCGTAGGCATCACCTTCATCGCGGGATAGCCGTTCGGGCGCGGTCGCTGCGTAGAGGTAGGAGGTGAGCGGATAGGCCCCACGCACCTCCGCCGTGGGATCCGGCTGCAAGACAGCGGGTACCGATGTCGATGTGGCAGCCTTCGCGGCAGCCCTCATGGATTCAGTGGTGGGCACAACGTACTCCCCGGCCGCGTTGAGGAGAGCCGCTGGAGTAAGCGCGAAGCGCTCTGTCAGGGGAGAGTCGACCACCGCGATCATCGATCTCCGGCCAGGCTCCTGGACCGGTGACCGCTTCCAGGCGGGAGGGACGGAGGCGGGGTCGAACACTCCTCGAGCCATGGAGTCACCGCGGCTCGCAGCGCGAGCTGCGGTGGCAAGGTCGCCAGCGTAAGGCAGGAGGTCGAAGGTGCAGATCGGCACCGCGATGCTGGAGTAGGTGCGGCACTGATTGTCCTCGCGCGGGAAGTCCTGCCGGGGAAAAGTTGCGGCGGAGTACGCCTTGTTCAGCGTCGTACCCCATGGATCCGGCTTTCCCTTGAGAAAGTCGCGCGCATCCTTGTCGCTCCAGATGTACTGCCACAGCAGCCGGGCCGAGTCCGTCTGGCCCGCCGTGGTGAGGACATGTCCCACCCCGGGAAAGCGCAGGCCCTCGAACTGAGGATTGAGTCTGAGGAATTCAGGGTCCTGAGCAAGGTCGAAGGGATTGCTAGCGACATTGCCAGGCTGTGGCTCCGCATCGAAGCGATAAGTCTGAGTGAGCATCTTGGCCAGCAACCGGGCATTGAGCTTAATCCCCGTGATACGGCTGCCATCGCGAGCGCGTATGTCGTCCGGCGCGAGCGTGGACGACTGACTCTCCAGATTGAAGGCAATGACCAGCCCTGACAGCGCCACCGGCGCGTAGACGACGTTCCCTCCCTTCGGCACTTCTTCCTCCGGCAGCCCAAAGGTGACGAATCCCAGGGCAGGCTTGTCCGCCAAGAGATTGCTCCGCGCTGCATCGTCGGAGATGACCGTGAATGAATAGTTGCGCTCCTCCAACTTGCACAGGGCCGGCTGCCAGCGCGTGACCGCCTCAGCCATGCGCTCGCTTCCGAGCAGGGCCATCTCGCTGGCGCCGAAGGCGCAACTGGCGCCCACGGGCTGGAAATCCAGCGGAAAGACGATTCGATGGGCCCAATTCGATGCCATCAGGGGAGATGTGTCGAGGGGGTCCGTGTAGGTCCGGCCGCGTGGCGTGCCATCAACCTCCGTACTGCCCCGCGGTACGACGACGAGCCAGCACAGGGGAGTCTCGTCCTCGCGAACCTGTCCGCAGCCGAGGCCCGGAGCCTCGACGCCTGTCTGGATTTCGAAGAAGTCCTCCCCGGTGCCGTCCGCTCGAGTTCTGTTGTGGTTGCTCTCATTGGATGTGTTGCGATCAAAGAACTCCGACTTCGGCCCCGTCGTGCGCTTGCCGGTCCAGGAATCGAAGGGGATGTACGCCAATGTGCCGAACGCATTCTCTTCGTAGTCTTCTTCGAGTGGATCGATAACGCCCGCGGTCGTCATCTGGCGTGAATTCGTGTTTTGCCCTCCGGTGCTCGACTTGAGACTCCCGTACTGGCACTGCTCGCGAGGAGGTCCTTCATCGGGTGTCCCACCCCAGCACTGCATGATCTGCAGGTAGTTCGTGTTCAAATTCCCGAACTCTGGGTTTGTGGGCTCCCCGCCTTCCCAACTCACGCGCACGATCTGGTTAACCAACTCGCGCGTCTGGCTCACGCTCACGCGCAGATCAGCGAACTCACCTGCCCCGGATTTCGTCAGGGCACTCCCCTGTTCCCCCCGTGAATCGGGCAGTGCACCCGCGCCGGGCGCCGACAGCATCGCGGCAGCCACCACCATGAGCACCCCACCCAGGGCTAGTGGCACCGGCCTCACGAGACTTCCTCCCCGTCAGCACGGCTACTGCCGTAGAGCCTTCGGGCGAGAAGGGGTGGCGCGAAGAGCAGGCCGAGCACTGCGATCAGGCAAGCGAACAACAGGCCGGTGTATGGGCCCCACCCTGAACTGGCCTGGGTGGTCACAGGGACGCTGGCGACATACCCTCCTCCGGTACTCATGGCCATGGGATCCGGCACCGAGCCAGCCCCAGGATCAACGGGAGGAGCCTCGATGACCTGACCGGTCTCGGGGTCGATCACCACTCCCGTGTCCGTGACCGGGGCTGCTCCTCCCCCCGCTGAGGGGTCGGTCGCACCTCCCCCCGAGCCCCCCGATCCAGACCCGCCAACCGTGGACCCGCCACCGGTCGACCCGCCACCGGTCGACCCGCCACCGGTCGACCCGCCGCCGGTCGACCCGCCCGACGACCCACCGGCACCGCCGCCGGTCGACCCACCCGACGACCCGCCGGTCGAGCCGCCCGACGACCCACCGGCACCGCCATCGGTGGGCCCACCGCCGGTCGACCCGCCCGACGACCCACCGGACCCGCCATCGGTGGACCCACCGCCGGTCGACCCGCCCGACGACCCACCGGACCCGCCATCGGTGGACCCA
>JBBAUQ010000038.1:7996-11824 GCA_040398125.1 Solirubrobacterales bacterium
CCGCCGGTCGCGCCCTCCGCGGGGGTCCCGCATTGGGCGGGTCCCTTCGCATCGCACGGAGGAGGTTGCGGTGCCGTCTTGGCTAGGGTGTTGGTCCCGTCGGTCGAGAAGGTCGGGTTACTGCAGTTCGCCAGGTTGATGTTCTCCACGACCGCACCAGGGATGCGCCGAACTTGCTCGAACGCCGCCTTCACAAGATTGATCGGGAGTGGCGAGTAACCGAGGGCATCGGCCTGCTGCTGACCTTGGCATAGGAAGTAGTACGCGAAATCGGCGAGAGTCAGCCCCTTCTCGTTGCTGAATCCGTTGTCATTGGACGTGGGGATGATCATGTAGCTATACGAGGACAGAGGGTAGGTCCGCTTGTCGACGTTGCCGTACACACCCGTGAGGTTCTGGCTCAGGTCGGCGTTGATGCGCGCCCCCAACAACCCGACGGCCACCGCCTGCGCCGTGGGCAGGACGTAGTAATTCGCCCTGTTGAGAACCTTGGCCACAGGGAAGCCCGCGGCCTTCGCGTAGGAGTACTCGACGTACGTGATGGCGCCCACGCTTTGCTCCTGCGCCACGTAACCGGATACGCCTAGGGAACCTGACTGCGCCACGAAGCCCGGCCCGCTGGGGAAGTTGGACGTAAAGCCGCACGGCGTGCTGCGACCCATCTTCTGGCAGTAAGCGCTCCAAATCTCCGGGTACTCAGAGGCCAGCCAGGACGTAAACTGCGCTGTCGTTCCCGACCCATCTGAACGGACAACGGGGACCACCTTGAGACCCGGGAGAGTGAGTCCAGGATTGTCTGCCTTGATAGCGGGATCGGCCCACGAGGTGATGACTCCCGTGAAGATCTTGGCGATGACCTCGCCGGACAACCGGAGCTGCGTTACTCGGTTGGGACCCAACTTCAGGTTGTACATGAACGCAGTCCCCCCAGCCACGATGGGCATGTAGGCGTAGGGGCGCGTGGGAGGCTGGTCGACCACATTGCCGTCCTTGAGCCCGTAGGGGATCTCCGATACCGCGAAATCGACTGTTCCGTTGCGGAACTGGTTGCGTCCGTCGGAGGAGCCGGATGCTTGATAGTCGATGCGCATGCCGTACTGGTTGACGTTCCGGCGCCACTGATCAAGGGCGTTGGCACTCCACGTGGAGCCTGCACCAGACACCGGCACATAGGAGGCGGCGTCCGCCCATGACACCCCCATCCACGCTACGGCCGTGCTCATGAGCACCAGGAGCGACAACCGCCTCATGACGGACTCGCCCGCCGATCGCTCGTCTGCTCCGCTGTCGACTCGTGGCCACGCGAGTGTCGCTCAGCCGAAGGAAGAGACGCCGGCGCTGGGGTGACGTCCGTCGTCGAGGATCCCTTCGCCTCCTTCGCGGCGAAGCGTTGGGCGTCCTTGGCTGACTGCGCTACCCGCCGGCGACGCTGCAGGCGCGAGAGGTTGCCGGGGCCGCGTCCGCCAATGATGCGGGCGATCACGAAGAGGATGAGGACAAGGAGCATCAGCACCGCCGCTGTGCCGAAACCTCGAGCGATCATGGTGGGCTCAGGAGACTTGACGAACTCGAAGGTGGCGAGTGGCAGCGAGACCATGGGCCCGGATGCAGGGTTCGTGTTCAGCGCGGCTGTGAAGCCCGCAGTCAGCAGGACGGGCGAAGTCTCCCCGACTCCACGGGCAGTCCCCAGGATGATCGCCGTCATGAGACCGGAACGAGCAGTCGGGAGGGTGACGTACCACACTGTCCGCCACTGTCCGGATCCCAAGGCGTACGAGGCCTCTTTGAGGGAGCCGGGGACAAGCCTGAGCACGACATCAGAGGCGCGAATGATGATCGGAAGCATCATGACGCTGATGGCCATGGCCGCCGCGAAGCCGGACTTGTCAAGCCCCAGGATGAGGATCAGGGAGGCGTAGATGAACAGCCCCGCCACGATGGACGGGAGCGCGGTCATGGCCTCGGTGATGGTGCGAACGAAGCGAGCCAGCCGGCCCGGCATCTCGTTCATGTAAACCGCAGTGGCGACCCCGAGAGGGATGACCAGAGACAGGGAAATCGTGATCATGATGAGCGTGCCGACGATGGCGTGAAGGATGCCTCCTCGATCCAACGGGTCAAGGGGACCGGCATCCGACATGTCAGACGTGAAGAAGTTGAGGTTGGTCAGCGCCTGCCACCCGCGGATCACCGTGAAGGCAACGACGAAGACCAGGGCCAGGAGAAGAAGGAAGGCCAGACTGTGGATAACCGTGGCGGCGATTCGATCTCGTACAGCAGCACCGTCCTCATCCATCGAGACCAAAGTTGCGTACAGCGCCACGAAGCCCAGGTAACCCACCACCAGGTACCCCAGCCATCCTGACAGCGGAAGGAGGATGAAGAGCAACGATGCCAGTCCGAATGACCCGATGGCCGCGCCCACCACCGACAGGACATCCGTCTGCCTGAGGCCCCCGATCCTGCGCGGTGTGGGTCGATCCGCCGGGTTTGGCGATGGAGGGTCCGCGTTGACGACAGTCGCTTGCGCGCCCTCCTCGTCGGTGCGAGGCCTGACCGGGGTGAGAAGCGGGCGATCCAGGCTCATGCGTCTGTCGCCGCCCCGGACCTCGTCCTGGCAACGATCGACGAGGCAATGAAGTTGACGACGAGGGTGATGCAGAACAGGGCGAGGCCCGCCGCCATCAGGGCAGATGTTCCGAAAGGCGTCGCCTCTCCGTAGCGCAAGGCGATCAAGGCCGAGACCGAGTTGGTCCCGTTCTCGAGGATCCGCGGCTGAAAGACGAAGACCGGCGAGATGATCATGAAGACGGCGATCGTCTCGCCCAGCGCTCGGCCTAGGCCGAGCATCGTGCCCCCGATCATCCCTCCTTTGCCAAAGGGAATGACGACGCTGCGGATCATGCCCCACTTGGTGGCCCCGAGCGCGTAGGCGCCCTCCCTCTCTCCGACTGGGGCCTGTGAGAACACCTCACGCATGACCGATGTGGTGATGGGGGCGACCATGAGTGCCACCACGATCCCGGCGATGAACGTGGATGACGTGAAGACAGTGGCTGTCGAGAGCGGGTCGTTGGGATCGGATCCACTCACGGAGAAGAAGGGAATCCAGCCGAAGTAGGTCGAGATCCATCTCGACACGCCGATGATCTGCCCCTGCAGGAAGAAGAATCCCCACAATCCAAAGACCACGCTCGGTACCGCAGCCATGAGGTCAACAAGGCTCACGAGGGTGTGCTTGATTCGCTTGGGGGCATACTCCGAGATGTACAGGGCGACGCCGGTGGAGAGAGGGACGGCGAAGAAGACGGCGGTGACAGCGATGAGGATGGTTCCGCTCAAGACCGCGGCGATGCCGAAGTTGCCTCCGTCCGGCTCCCATGCTTGCGTCGTGAGGAACGAGAGGCCGGCCTGCTGGATCGCTTGCAGGGCGCGTAGCCCAAGGAAGAGCCCGACGAGGGTCATGATGACAAGCACCGCTATGCCGCTTGCCAGGGACATGCCGCGGAATGCACGGTCGCTGCCGCTACGTGACGTAGTGAGGACCCGGGGCTCGGGCGAGGCAAGCGCAGACCCGATCACGTCCCCCCGAAGGGTGGTCTGCGTCACGGACGCATGCTCACGGATGCGGGCAAACCGTCACGGTCCCGAGAGTGAACTCGGGTCAGGAGCCTGGTGAACTCCTGGTGGTTAACGGGAGAGGAACAGGGACTTAACTCCCTCGACCCTGGGCCACGAGGTTGCGCATGACCCGCAGTGCGACCGACAGGGTCGCGAGATCGCTGTGCTCCTGGGCGCTCACCTGGTCGAGCGTCGCTTTGGCGCGCG
>JBBAUQ010000039.1:0-2158 GCA_040398125.1 Solirubrobacterales bacterium
GCCCGGCCTGGAGTATGCCGGCGAAACAGAGGTATGGATTGCAGGCCTGATCTGGTGAACGTAGCTCGATCCCGGTCGTTCCGGCGGGGGCCGAGCCGACCTGCGGAACCCGGATCAGTGAAGACCGGTTACGACGTGACCAGGACAGGTAGACCGGTGCCTCGTATCCCGGGACGAGCCTCTTGTAGGAGTTGACCCACTGGGCGTAGAGCGGGGCGATCTCTCGGGCGTGATGCAGCTGGCCGGCGATGAAAGACCGACCGACCGCCGACAGTGAACCGTCGCCCCCCGGCTCAAAGAGTGCATTCTCACCGCCCTGGAGCAACGCCTGATGGACATGCATCCCGGACCCGTTCTCCCCGGTCAGCGGCTTCGGCATGAAGGTGGCGTGCCAGCCCTGCTTGAGGGCGTACTCCTTGACGACCATCCTGCTGGTCATGCAGTTGTCGGCGCACTCCAGGGCGCCCGCCGGTCCGAGGTCCAGCTCATGTTGGGAGGGTCCGGCCTCGTGGTGGGTCGAGGCAACCTCGACCTCCATACGGTCCAGTGCCAGCACCGTCTCGCGACGCACATCGGAACCGGCGTCGAGCGTGGTCAGGTCGAAGTAGCCTCCCTCGTCGAGAACCTCGGGAGTCCGGCCTTCGGGTCGGGCCGAGCGAAAGTAGAAGAACTCGAGTTCCGGGGCCAGGACGAAGCGGTCGAAGCCGAGCTCGGTGGCCCGGCCGAGGGCTCGCTTGAGGATCCATCGCGGGTCACCCTCATAGGGGAGGCCTCCCGGTACCTCGATGTCGCAGTACATCCGGGCCACCGCATCTTCTCCCTCGGGCCGCCAGGGGATCAGGGAGAAAGTGGTCGGATCGGGCCGGGCGATCATGTCCGACTCTTCGACGGGGTTGAATCCGGTCAGGGAAGCGCCGTCGAAACCGACGCCCTGCTCGAAGGCCCGACGCAGCTCGGAGGCGTTGATCGAAAAGCTCTTGAGCTGACCGAGTATGTCGGTGAACCAGAGACGCACGAAGCGCACGTCGTGGCGTTCGATCAGGTCGAAAACCTCTTCGGCGCTCTCTGGTTTCGAAGACATTGGGTTCGGTGCGGTGGTTTGGGAATGCGCCGGAATGGGCAATGCCAGCGGCTACCGCAACGATACGGGAGAGGGGTTGCCATATGGGTGCCGAGTCTGTATAACTTGCTTACTAGCCGTAAGTTACAGGCTAAAAGTATAGTAAACGCAGTTTAAGGCATGGGTAAAGGCGCCAAGGGCGCCAGAAGCGGATCCGAAGGACGGACAAGATGACGGTAAAGACAGAAGTCAGCCGATTCCATATTCACGATGAGCTAACTGCTCCGGACGAGAGCGCCCGGATTCTCAAGGGGATCCAGATGGGTGGCAGGTCAGTGAACAAGCTGGTGGGTGTGATGGCCGGCTCCCCGGCCGTCCTCAGGGCATACACCCGGATGAGGGCGGAGCTCCAGAAGGGCCTGCTCTCCCAGGCGACCAGACAGCGGATCGCCTTGGCCGTTGCCGAGCACAAGGGCGATACCTACAGCGTGGTCCAGTACGCGAAGACGGCGAAGAATGCCGGCCTCGGCCTCGATGAAGTCTCCCGGGCCCGCAGCTTTAGCTCGGCAGATGAGCGTGAGAACGCCCTGCTGATCTACCTGCAGGCAGCCCTCGAGTCAGAGGGTGCTCCCCCCCACCACCTGCACGAGGAAGCGCGCGAGGCAGGCTGGGAGGATGAGGAGATCCTCGAGGCTCTCGGTCATGTCGCGCTCGGGGAGTTCCAAAGCCTCATGGCCGCTGCGGCCGACCTGCCGCGTGACCAGGCCACCCCCCGGGTGCTGCCTGACGCTGCCTGAGAAGTAGAAAGCCGAAAGTCAGCCTTTCCAAGGCGAGAACGGCCCGGTCGATACCGGGCCGTTTTCATTGCGGGGCTACTTGGCCTGCAGGCGAACCCGGTATAGCAGGCGACCTCCCACGTAGCGGCAGCCGTAGGGCCGGGTACTGCCGACCTTCATCTGGGCCGTACTCCGCTGGCTCGTCGCGTTGCATCGCTTCGGGTTCTTGCCGGCACGCCAGGCGTTTCGCCTCGGGTTGAGGTTGCCGGCAAAGGCAGGTGCCCAGGTCGGGACGGCCAGGGCGATCTGATCTCCCTTGACC
>JBBAUQ010000039.1:2168-6617 GCA_040398125.1 Solirubrobacterales bacterium
GAAGGTCGCCTTGCCGAGCCTCCCCCCGCCGAGTGAGACGGTCGGGCTGCGTCGCTTGAGCTCGTACTCGACCCTGCCGTCCGAGCGGCGCTTCTGGAGAACGGCGATGGCGGCCTGCGGCGGGCTGCCCCATCGATCATTGAGGAGCCTGCGGTCACGGTTGCTCGGCTTGCCGAGGAAGATCTTCCAACCGGTGATGCGACCATCGAAGGGAACCTTGAAGGGCACCTGGCGCTTCGGGTCCTCGCTCTGAAAACCGGTCACTGCGGCAACGACCTGGCAATCCTTCGGGCATGCTGGATCGGGAGTGTTCTTGGTCTCGCCCAGGGTCACGGTCCTCTTCGCCTTCAGGGCAGCGTCTGCCAACTCGGTCTGCGACGTACCTCCGACCAACCCCAGGGCACCGATCGCCAGGAGCGGCACCGACATCAGCAGCGCAAAGACCGCCTTGTCACCGGTAATTGCTTTCATTTCAAGTCCTTTTGTCCAGCTTTCCTGATCCTTGATCGAGGCCCCTCTCGGGCACCGGGATCAGCTCAATCCTACAAACACCCCTTATCGGGCAAAAGATGCGTAAACCCCGCTGCAACGGGGGGTGCGGAAGGGTCCTAGTTCTAGCGGGCTACCGCAGCCCTGACCCGATCGATACCGGAGTAGCGCAGGGCCTCGCGGGCGCCGTTGGTCAGGTCCCAGGTCCGACCGGCGATGTAGGGCCCGCGGTCGATGACCCGGGTCAGCAGATACCTGCCGCGATAACCAACCAGGACCTTGGTTCCACAGGGAAGCGTCTTGTGGGCCAGCCCAACGGTCGATCGCCTGAGCGTGCGACCACAGGCAGTCTGGTTGCCGTAGAACCCTGGCCCGTACCAGGAAGCCCCATAGGTCTTCATGGAACCAACGAGGCGTTTGGTCGTCCGGCGATTGACCACCCCGGTCGGCTTCAGATCCCTGCGCGACTGGAACCTCTTGACCATCCGCTTGGTCGTGGAACTGAAGACGTATGGCGATGGCAGGCTGATCGAAAAGAGCGGACGCGACCCGATGATCGTGTTCAGCACACGCACGTCAGGACCGGACATCCCCTCCTTGAGCACGCGCAGCCCGAACCTCGGGGCCAGTCCGTTCCCGTTCTGGTCCTCGGTCAGGTTCAGGCCTCCCTGGCGTGGGGCCGGTCCGGCCAGGGCCGGGGTGTAGCCCACGGCCCCGAGTGCCAGCAGGGCCAGCAGCAAGACGATCCCTCTTTGGCTGTTCTTCGATCGGACGAAGCCGAACGGGTGACGCTTTTTCATCATCTCTTTCCGGTCGCTTGCGGGGTTAGCTGTCGGGCTCGCGCTGAAAGAGTTGCGCTACCTGGCACTCGGCCTGGGATTCGCCCCGGGATGGGATCCAGTTGGGTCCCCCGCTCTCCGCGATCTTGTGGCGGAGACTCAGCAGTACGGGCGTCACCTTAGCAAAGTGTTAAGAACTCAAAAGCCAGGGCAATAGAAAAGGCCCCGAGGGGCCTTTTCCTTAGCGGGTCTGTAAGCCGGATCCTGTCGTGGACGACCATCTGTCTCGCAACCCGAAGGTTGCGGGGCCGGGTCCCAATGGGGCCCTGCTCCTGCGGCCTACCTGGATCTCACCGGGCCGGGTCATCGATCCTGCTTGGCCTTGCACCGGACGGGGTTTGCCGGGCCGTCGCGTCACCGCGACGCCGGTGCGCTCTTACCGCACCCTTTCACCTTTGCCTGTTCGCAGCTCACGTGTGGCTGCGTCATCGGCCGTGTGTTTCTGTGGCACTTTCCCGCGGGTTTCCCCGGGTGGTCGTTGCCCACCGTCCTTGCCCTACGGTGTCCGGACTTTCCTCGAAGGGTTTTCTCTCCCCCCGCGGCCGTCCGACCCACAGCGGGAATGATACGCCCCCGACGACTCCGGGCAGGGCCCGGGAACGCCGGACTCAGACCTTGCGAAATACCCCGATCACCCGGCCGAGTATCGAGGCATCGGTCGTCCGGATGGGCTCCATCTCATCATTCTCGGGCTGCAGCCGGAGATGGTCTTCCTCCCGGAAGATCCGCTTCACGGTGGCTTCGTCCTCCAGCAGGGCGACGACTATCTCGCCGTCATCGGGATCAGGAGCCGGCCTGACGATCACATAGTCACCGTCCATGATCCCGGCTCCCTTCATGCTTTCGCCCCTGACCTCGAGTACGTAATCGCCGTCCCGGCCACCGATCATCGCCGGGATCTCGACGTGGTCTTCGACGTTCTCCTCCGCCAGGATCCCGGGCCCGGCCGAGACGCGTCCGAGCAGGGGGAGGCCCGCAGCCGCCCCGAACTGGTCAGGGATAACCGCCCCAACGGCATCCTTGGCCTTACCGGCGAGGATCTCGATCGCCCTCGGCTTGGTCGGATCCCGCCTGAGCACTCCGGCTTTTTCCAGATTGGAGAGGTGGACATGAACGGTCGAGGACGAGTGCAGGCCAACTGCCTTGCCGATCTCCCGGACAGTCGGTGGGTACCCCATCTTGTCGGCATAGCGCCCGATGAAGTCGAAGATCTCGCGCTGTCGTTTGGTCAGGTCAACCACGGTTCTCCTTTTTGGGCGAGCCGCTCACCGGGCCGGGCGGCCCGACTGGGTGGTCACCCGGATTATCTGGGTACGAACTGATGTTCGTACCTTACGACGTCGAGCAGACGTTCCCTGCCCCCGAAAAAACCTGAGAGGCACCTGTCGTGCTCCGGGAGGCCCGCTTTTTCTAGACTCCCTGTCCCCTCTGCGGCTGTGGCGGAACTGGTAGACGCGCAAGCTTGAGGGGCTTGTGTCCCTCGGGACGTGGAGGTTCGACTCCTCTCAGCCGCATGCGAACCTCCGGTTCAGGGAGGCCGGGCCGGTTCGGTGGGTCTCGACCCGACTCGGTGACATACTCAGGACCGGATGCCCAAGGGCGAGGACAGAGACAGGCAGGCTTCGCTCCTTTGGTACCGGCGAGACCTGAGGACCCATGACCTGCCGGCCCTGGTTGCCGCGGCCGGTGAGGGCCCGCTTCTGGCCTGCTTCATCTTCGATGACCGGCTGATCGCCGAGGGCAGGTTTCCCTCCCCGGAGAGGGTCGGCTTCATGCTCGGTTGCCTGGCCGATCTCCGCGAGAATCTCAGGGCGCTCGGCTCCGACCTCTACCTGCGGCGCGGAGACCCGGCGTCGGTGCTGCCGGCTCTCGCCCAGGAAGCCGGTGCCGGGCGGGTGCACCTCACCCGGGATGTCAGTCCGTGGTCGCTGAAAAGGGATGCCCGGGTGACTGCTGCCCTGACGGGTGAGGGCATCGAGACGATCATCCACCCCGGCAACTACATAGTCGATGATCCCGGCTCGATCGTCTCGGGGAAGGGGACCCCCTACACCGTCTACTCGCCCTTCGCCAAGGCCTGGAAGGAAGTCCCTCGCCGGGAGCTACTCGACCCTCCTTCCGGGATCGGCAAGGTCAAGGGCATCGAGCCGGGAGAGCTGCCGTCCTGTGAGGAACTCGGCCTGCCTCCGGACCCGGGCACGACCTCGTTCGAGCCCGGCGAAACGGCCGCCCGCAAGGCGGCGAAGAATTACCTCAATGACGGCCTCGGGGATTACGCGAAGCTGCGAAATGATCCGGCCGGAGGATCCTCCAGGCTGTCTCCCTACATCCGCTGGGGCTGCCTCTCACCACTGGAGCTCGAGGAGAAGCTCGGCCTGCGCCCGGGGAAGGGACCGGCAGTGTTTCGCTCAGAGCTTGCCTGGCGTGAGTTCTACGCCTCGGTAATGGAGAACTTCCCCGACGTGGTCGACACCGAGTTCCAGGAGCGCTACCGGGGGACACTCAACTGGCAGGGAAACGCGGAGCTGCTGGAGGCCTGGCAGCAGGGACTCACCGGATACCCCCTGGTCGATGCCGGCATGCGGGAGCTGCTCTCCGATGGCTGGATGCACAACCGGGTACGGATGGTGGTGGCCTCATTCCTCACCAAGGACCTCCACATCGACTGGCGGGAAGGTGAGAAGTGGTTCATGGAACGGTTGATCGATGGCGATATGGCCTCCAACAACGGGGGGTGGCAGTGGGTGACCTCGGTCGGTACCGATCCGGCGCCCTACTTCCAGCGAATGTTCAACCCGATGACCCAGCAGGAAAAATTCGATCCGGACGGCATCTACGTGAGGCGCTGGATCCCAGAGCTGGCGAATGTCCCGGACGAGCACCTCGTCAGACCCTGGCTCATGTCCACCGAGGAACAGGAGTCATGCGGCTGCATGATCGGCACCGATTACCCGGAGCCGGTTGTCGACCACGCCGAGGAACGCCGGTTCGCCGTCGAGCGTTACCGCGAAGCCGTCGGCAAGTGATCTCGTGTTGAGCCGCAACCGGTCACCGGTTGGCCTCGGCCTGCTCGATCTCATCATGGGTACCTGAAGCTTCCCCGGTCGGCCCCAACTGAACG
>JBBAUQ010000039.1:6627-11643 GCA_040398125.1 Solirubrobacterales bacterium
GCCCGTTCCAGCGCGCGACAAAGGCAAGGCCGTGGGCGATGTCCTCGATCTCGAGGTCGAGGGCGTGGCCGCCGCGCCGGCGATCTGCATCGATGAACTGGAGGTGGTAGCCGGCCACCTCGATCCCTTCACTCCAGTCCGGGAACCTGAACCCGACCAGGGTGCCCTCACAGGAGCTGAACTCGAATACCGACTGACCGGCGACCACCTCCACCAGTGGCCGATAGGGCTTCTCCTGGCGGGGCACCGAGCGAGCCTCGACCCTCTTGAAGTGGCCGTCGATCCTCAACGCGAGCACCGGTCCGCGGTCACCCACGGCAGCATCGAGCTGGCTTCGGAGCGACTCGAAGTCGGCCGGTCCCGACACCTCTACCTCGATGTCGGGATCGAACTCGACCAGGACCGCGAAGGGTGTCTTCTCGGTCGGCGGGATCTCGTTGGTCCTTCCCCTGTGGTCGGCCCGGAAGAACCGGCCGTCGAGGGCGATCATCTCGCCGTCGAGTCCGTTCACCGTCCCCAGGCCGGTATCGCCCTGCCTGGCCAACTCGCCGAAGGTCATGTCCCCGTCGAAGCGTCCTTCCAGCAGGGCGGCGATGGTCGAGGCCTGGAAGAGCGCCCCGTGGTCGTGGTGTGAGGCGACCTCGTCGGCCGACATGGCCTCGACATGCAGTGAGCGAACCATGTTCTCCTCGAACATCGCTCAGGCCACCTCCCCCTGCTTCCCGAGGTCGGCCTCGACCCGGTCGAGCAGCACATCACAGTTGGCCCGGATGATCTCGAGGACTTCATCGAACCCGTCCTCGCCACCGAAGTACGGGTCGGGAACGTCGGACGTCTGGTCACCGGCGAGATCCCGCAACAAGACGATGTGCTCCCGGTCACCGTCAGCCATCGCTACGAGATCGGCGTGGTTGGAGGAATCCATCGCGACGATCAGATCGAACTCGGTGATGTCGGCCGGCCGCACCTGCCTGGCGACCCCCTCGAGCTCGATCCCGTTCCTGGCGGCCGCCTCGGTGGCCCTGGGATCGGGGGGCTCGCCAATGTGCCAGTCACCGGTACCGGCCGAATCTACCTCGACCAACCCATCCAGGCCACGTTGAGCGACGAGATCCTTCAGAACGGCTTCGGCGGTCGGCGAACGACAGATATTGCCGAGGCAGACGAAGAGGACTTTCAAGGACGGTTCTTGGTCTGGAAGAGATCGAGCCTGGTTTCCAGGCGCTGGACCTGTTGGCGGAGGTTGGCGACATTCCGGTTGGTCGCCCCGAACCGCTGGTCGGTGTCGTTGGACTCGGCTCGCTGGTCGGACTCGATCGCCCTGACCTCTCGGGAGAGTCGGTTGACCCGGCGCTTCAGTGCCCTCAGGGAGCCAAGTCCCCCCTTCTCCTCACTGGAAAGCTGATTGACGAAGCGCTCGACCCGACCGAGCTGCTTCTGTTGCTGGCGAGCCCGGCTGTCGAGTGCCGACGCCACCTCCTGCCGGACTTCCGCCGTCGTGGTCTGGTCGGAATCGGCAACCTGTTTGGCATTCAGGGCGACGATGGTCGCGACGATGGCCAGGACCAGGCCGACCGCACCGAGTGTCATCGCGAGGATCTGTCTGGTCTTGTCGGTCACCGGAAGATGTTCTCCGCCGGTGCTGCCGCCGTCCTCCGGCCGCCGCTCACCACTTGACCAGGAGAATCGTGTTCAAGACGAAGAGGATGGCAACGGCGACGGTTGCCCGGTCGAGGTTCCGCTCGACCATCGAGCCACCTCCGATCGAACTTCCCCCTCCACCGATGCCAAAGGCGCCCGAGAGACCGGCGTCCTTGCCCGAATGGAGCAGGACCAGGAAGATCAGGCCGACTGCGAGTACCACCTGGATTATCGACATCACGACGTACATCGCCGGACAGTCTAGCCGTTCGGTTCGTCTCGGCCCGGTTGGGCCCGATCGAGATCCTCGAGGATCGTTACGGCCTCGTTCCTCAGCTCGGCATCGATCCGATCGTATTCCTCGCGATCCATCTTGCCGGCCTTGAAATCGGCCTCGGCATCACTGATCTCCCTCAGCTTGGCTTCCCTGGCCGCTTCCAGCCTTGCGACCTCGGGATCTTCCGGTGTCACCGTTTTGCGACTGGACCAAAAGGGCGAAGAGACGAAGCCCGCCACGACCAGGCCCAGGGCGAAGATCAGCAGTGCGTCGAGCATCTCAGCTCGGGGCCTTTCGCCGGCGCCTGTCCGGCCAGAGGGCAAAGGCGGCGCCGAGGACCGCGATGATCGCCCCGATCCAGATCCAGGCGACCATCGGACTGACGATCACCCGGAAGACGGCCGGGGACCAGGAGTTCGACCTGGTGTACTCACTGATTATGCGGTCGGTTGCGAGGCCCTGGGCCTGGAGCAGTTCCCCGGCCACCTCTTCCTGACGCTGCGGGTCATTGCCGATGCTCGGCAGGGCAACCTGGGTGACGTAGGCGCGGAAACGCTGATCGGCCTCCTCGGCCCGTTTCTCGACCCGGTTCGTATCGGGTTCCAGAGAAACCCAGAAGTCCTCGAACATCCCCGGGTTCAAAGCCACCTCGCTGGTTGCCTCGCCCCGGAAGTAACCGGCGATCGTTCTCGTCCCCTGACCCATCTGGAAGTACCGGCGAGTCGGTTCGGCTGCGAAATCGGCACCATCCTTGCGGCTCACCTCGAGGTTGGCGCCGAAAGTGAGGGCCTGGGGATCACGCGCAACCGTCGGCTTCAGGTAGGAGATGCGGTAGTCGCCCACCTCGGCCTGCTGGCCCGGCATCAGGGTCACGTCCCGTTTCGTTTCAAAGCTCGAGGAGGCAGCGACCCCGACCAGCAGGATCGCGAAGCCGAAGTGGACCACGTACCCCCCGTACCTGCGGCGGTTCGCCAGGAGCACCCTCCGAACTGCGGTCGGGAGGCTGTCACCGGAGCTGGCCCGCCGGACGACGGCCGCCCGGATCGTCTCCTGGACCAGGGCCACGACGGCGAAGGCTGCCAGGGCGAAGCCGGCATAGGCCCACGGATTGCTGCCTCCACCGGTGGCCAGCAAGACCACGATCAACACGGCGATCGAGACGATCAGGGGCAGGGCCATGACCCGGACGACGCCCCGAATCGATATCCGCCGCCAGGCGAAGAGCGGACCGATGCCGGTGAAAAAGACCAGGAGGACCGCCAGGGGTGTCGTGTAACGGTCGAACCAGGGCGCAGCCAGGGTCGAGCTGGTCCCGGTGATGAGCTCGGAGATCAGGGGGAAGAAGGTGCCCCAGAAGATGACCACGGTGAGAGCCACGAGGAGCAGGTTGTTGATCAGGAAGACGGCCTCCCGGGAGGCAGCCGAGTCGATGCGCCGGTTGGCCCTCAGCAGTGGCAGACGGTCGAGCACCAGCAGGGTGGAACCGAGCAGGACGACGATGATCAGACCGAGGAAGAACGGGCCCACGGTCGAGTCGCCGAAGGCGTGGATCGATTGGAGAACTCCGGAGCGCACCAGGAACGTGCCGAGCAGCGCCAGGGTGAAGCTGGCGATGATCAAGCTCACGTTCCAGACCTTGAGCATGTTCCGCTTCTCCTGGACCATGATCGAATGGATGTAGGCGGTGGTGATCAGCCACGGCATGATCGAAGCGTTCTCGACAGGATCCCAGGCCCAGTAGCCGCCCCAGCCGAGCTCGGTATAGGACCAGCGGGCCCCGAGGATGATGCCGATGGTCAGGAAGACCCAGGCAACCAGGGCGAATTTCCGGGTCGACTTGATCCAGGCGGCGTCGAGGCGACGTGAAGCCAGCGCCCCGATCGCAAAGGCGAAGGGGACGGTCAGCGAGACGTAGCCGATGTAGAGCATCGGGGGGTGGATCATCATCGCCGGATGCTGGAGGAGCGGATTGAGGCCGACCCCGTCGATCGGAACCTGCTGCAGGGTGGCGAACGGGTTGACCCCACCGCCGAACAGCATTAGCCCCGTGAAGAAGATCGCCACCCCGAGCATCACGGCGGTCGCCCACGGCACCAGGTCCCGCAGGCTTCCCCGGGTGGCCCAGAGGGCGACCGAGGAAACGGCCGAGAGCAGGAAGACCCAGAGCAGTAGCGAGCCCTCCTGGCTCGACCACATCGCGGTCAGCTTGTAGAAGATCGGCGTTGCCTCGGAGGAGTGGTTGGCGACGACCGAGAGGCTGAAGTCGTTGGTCAGAAAGGCCAGCTCGAGGACCACGAAGCAGAGCAACAGCAGGCCGAAAACTGCGTAGGTGGCCAGGCGTGCCGAGTCGACCCACTTGCGGCCACCGCGAACACCCATCAATGCCGCGAAGACCCCGAACAGTGCAGTCAGGAAGGCGACCCAGAGAGCGGCGTTGCCGAGGCTACTTATTATTTTTCTTCTGCTCCGAGAACTTCGAGGGGCATTTGGTCACCAGTGTGTCCTTCTCCCCCACAAAGATCCCGTTCTCAACCGTTCCTTTGAGGATTATCTCCCTGCCCTCCCGGAAGGGATCCGGGACCACGCCCTGGTATTCGACCGGGATCGATTCCCGACCGTCGCGATCCCTCACTTCGAAAGAGAGCGTTTCATTGCGCTCGGAAATGGACCCCTTGACCACCTTCCCGGTCATCTCGTAGCGCTTACCCGGGGTGGCATCGGCCAACTCCGAGGGCTCACGGGCCTCGCTCGAGGCATTGAAGGATGTGTAGACCAGTCCACTCGCCAGGAGGACTGCGAAGCCGAGGGCGACGACGAGTCGGATGACGCGCTTTTTCTGGGGATCCATCGCCCTGGATTATCGCAAGTCGAGCGGCTCGGCGGCTTCGTTCCTGCGAGAATCACAAAATGAGCGAATCCGAGAGGGTGATGTTGATCACCGGCGCCGGCAGCGGCATTGGCGCCGCGACGGCCCGGAAGCTGTCGGATGAGTGGAAACTGGTCCTCGCCGGCCGCCGGGCAGAGCCCCTCGAGGCACTGTCCGGGGAGCTCGGGGGGCCCGGGAACGCCCTGCCGGTCGTCTGTGACGTGACCGAGTG
>JBBAUQ010000040.1:0-11270 GCA_040398125.1 Solirubrobacterales bacterium
GGAGACCTTGAAGTTGGTGAAGTCGAGCCCTTCCATCAGCTCGACGAACTCGACCGCAGCCGCCACCAGGGCCTCGACCGGGTTCTGTTCCTCGAGAGAGTGCAGGTGCCTGGGGAGCGACCCCGAGTTGACCCCGATCCGCATCGGGACCTTCTTCACGCGAGCCAGGTCGGCAACCTCGGCCACCTTGTCCCGTCCCCCGATGTTCCCCGGGTTGAGCCGAACGCAATCTGCACCGGCCTCGATCGCCTTGAGCGCGAGCGTGTGGTTGAAGTGGATGTCTGCGATCACCGGTATCGGTGACCGTTGGACTATCTCGCGGAGGGCCTGGGCGTCCTTGTCACGAGGGACCGCAACCCTGACCAGGTCAGCGCCGGCCTCGGCGACCCTCTCTATCTGGTCCATCGTTGCCTCGAGGTTCGCGGTCTCGGTCTTGGTCATCGTCTGCACGACGACCGGAGCCCCGCCACCAACGGGCACGTCGCCAACGAATATCTGCCTTTTCGATGCCATCCAGGATGGAGGCTACCGGAGCCGGGCCGTCCTACCTGCCGGCCCACGCCTCCAGCAACCAGCCCATATCCTCGCTGGTCAGGGCCGGGTCGAGGATCAGGTCTTCAGGTGGGGGGTCTACCGGCCGTCGACCGAGTCGGCTCGTCGCCTTACCGACACTTCTTCCGAGTGGGCCGAGCCTTCGGCGTGGCAGGATCGCGTGATCGATCCTTGCCTCTTCCTCATGGATCAGGTCGAAACCGAGGCCGTTTCCGCCCGTGGCCCAGCTGATCGCCCGTTTGACCGGCTCCCAATCGAGAGACTCCTGTCCGGTCAGGGCCTCGCCCGACCCGCCGAGGGCCATCGGGCCGACTGCGACCTGGTTGACGGTCAGCATCGGGTAGGGCGCAACGGTCGCTCCCCCCTTCGCATCGATCACCCCGGGCCAGGCACCATCATCCCTCTGCAGGTCGAGCAGCGCACCCAGCAGCCGGTCCCGTATCGGCGCGGAGTCTGGATATTCCGATCGAACGAGTCGGTTGAGGGCCGCCAGCCCGTGGAACTGGGCTCCGATAGGACTCATTCCGCCCCCGAACCTGTGATGGGCGTCTGAAAGGAAGCCTGACTCGAGGGTCCGCTCGAGAAGGATCCGGGCGACCTCTTCCAGGAGGGTGTCGAGCATCCCTCCCGGCCCAACCCTCAAACGGGCCTCGCTAAGGCCGGAGGCCAGCCAGGCGACTTGCTCGAGTGGGAGCTTGCCGGACCTTCCCCCGATGCGGCCATCTATTTCCTCGGCGAGCTCACCGACTGCCGAGCCATCTGCCCTCGACTCGGCCCAGATGGCGAGGCCGAGGTCGCCGACGGTGATTTCGCCTCCGTGGGTGGCGTTGAGCAAGGCCGTGCGTAGGGAACCGATCGAGATCTCTGTGTCGAGGCCGACCTCATCTGCCCTGGTCAACCCGAGCAGGACGACTGCCGAGGAACGTAACTCCGAGACAGCAGTCCGTTCACCGCCCCCCTCGCTCAACTCGGCGGGCTTGAACAGTCCTCCGGACTTCTGTAGCTCGGGAAGCCTGGTAAGCGCTATCCGCTCGAAGACTGCCGGCTCAACCGTCGACTTCAATACCTGCTTCACCCTCATAGAGGGCCGCGATTGTATCGCCGTACTTGGCGTCAATCGGCTTCCGTTTCAGCTTCATCGTCGGGGTCAGCTCATCTCCGCCGGGCAGCCACTCGCCCGGCACGATGAAGAATCGCTTCACCTGCTCGACACGAGCCATCTTCTGGTTGGCCGTCTGGATCGCTTCCCTCACGACTTCACCGACTTCATCCGTCTCGGCCAGCTCTGCCAAGGACTTTCCCTCGAGGCCATTCTGGGAGGCCCAGACCGGAGCGAAGTCGGGATCCAGGGCAATCAGGGCTACCACATACGGCTTCGCGTCACCTATGGCCACACATTGGCTGATCAGCGGAGAGGCCGTCTTGACGTGGGCCTCGATATTCGCCGGAGACATGTTCTTGCCGGCCGCGTTGATGATGAGTTCCTTTTTCCGGTCGACGATCTTGACGTAGCCGTCCTCGTCGATCTCACCGATGTCTCCGGTGTGGAACCAGTCGTCGACGATGGCCTCCGCGGTCTGCTCGGGCTTGTTGCGGTACTCCTTCATCACGTAGGGGCTCCGACAGAGAAGTTCCCCGTCATCGGCCACCCTGACCTCACAGCCCGGTACGGGCGGTCCGACCGTGCCGATCTTGATTTTGTCGGGCGGGTTGACCGTCACCAGGCCACAGGTCTCCGAGAGCCCCCACAACTCACCGATCGGTATGCCGATCGCGTGGAAGAACTCGAGGACCTCGGACGCCGTCGGAGCGGCACCGACAGAAACGGCCACGAAGTTGTCGAGGCCGAGCGCCGTCCTCAGATTCGAATACAGGGCCTCGTCTGCCGCTGCTACCTGGGCCGCCAACTCCTCGGGTACCTCTTCCCCGGCCTGCTCCAGCCTTACCTTCTCAACTGCGGCCTCCAGGTCGGCCTGGGCCTTTTCCCTCTGCTCATCCGGCAGGCCTGCCAGATTCGCCTCGAGACCGGCCTTGAGCTTCTCCCATATCCGTGGAACGGCGAAAAACCAGCTCGGCCGCACCTGGGGAAGAAACTCGACCACTCGCCGCGGGTCGGGGCAGATGTGGACTTCCATGCCCCGCATGATCGGGGTGTAGTAGTTGGCGCCGCGCTCGGCGATGTGCGCCGTAGGCAGCCAGGAGATCACCCGCCCGCCACGCTCCGGGAAGGGGATGATTCCGTCAGCAACCGAGGTCAACATGCGCAGCAGATTGCCCTGGGTCAACAGGACACCCTTCGGTGGCCCCGTCGTACCGGAGGTGTAGATCAGGGTGAGTGGATCGTCCAGGCCGACCTCGGAGGCAGCCTCAGCGGGATCGAAGTCAGGATCCTTGACCAGGAGCTCCTCGTATGTGAGATCACCGCCAGCTCCGCCAATCACCACCACGTGCTCCAGGGAAGGGGCATTTCCGCGAGCCTGCTCGATCTTCCCGAGGAACTCCTCCTCGACCACTACGATCTTCGCCCCCGAATCGGCCAGGAGATACTCGATCTGCTCCGGGGATGAGGTCTGATAGATCGAGAAGGGCAGCGCCCCGAGGGCAACGGCCGCCAAGTCACACGGGATGAACTCGGAGCGGTTGTTCATCAAGAAGGCGATCGAGTCGCCCCTCTCGAGCCCCAACGCGGCGTACCCGCCGGCAGTTGCTGCCACCCGGTCGGCGAGCTCGTTCCAGGAGAGCTCTACATCTTCCTCGGTGGCGATGATCGCCGGGTCGTCTCCCAGACGATCGACCGTAGCCTGGAAGGCGGCAAACAGATTGGGGTGCTCTGCTTCGACTCCTTCTCGCCCGCTGACCTCTCGAATGCCCTGACTGGCTTCCACCATTCTCCTCCGTCTCTATGGACCAAACAGTGTGACGTCGGTCACAATCTAGCGAAGATTGAAGCCCTCGCCGGTCAGCCGGCCGATGTCGTTGCTCAGGCCAATCAGAAAGAGGCCGATCACCAGGACGAAGCCGATCAACCCGGCTCTCTCCATGACTCCGAAGGGAACCGGTTTACCCCGGATCTTCTCCAGGACGCTCCAGAAGATGTGCCCCCCATCGAGGGGCAGGAACGGAAAGAGGTTGATCAGGCCGAGCGAAAGACTGATCAGGGCAATTAGGGTCAGGGCCTGCCTCGGCCCGATCTCGATCGCCTGTCGGGTCACCTCATAGCCCCCGGCGACACCGGAGAGCTCCTTCCTCTGGTCTGCGTCATAGAGGCGGGAGATCACGCTCACAGTCCTCGAGGCCACGAGCCATCCGAACTCGGCCGAGATACCGGCAGCCTCGAGCGGTCCAGGCGAAAGGGGTTTCGTGTCGAAGGAGAAGCCGAGTCGGGTGCGCTCGATCTCGCCGTCGTAGGTTGGACGAATCTCGAGGTCCCTTCGCTGCCCGTCACGGATGATCTCGACCTTCGCCGGCGATGTTGCCAGGCAGCCATCGACCTGTTCACCCTTGCATCGATGTGAGCTGATCTGTTCGGCGATCACCGTCTGGCTACCGCTCTTCCCGTCGACCGAGACGATCCTGTCTCCGGGGAGCAGCTTGCCCGCGGCCGGTGCGCCGGCCGTTACCTCGGCAACGTTCTTGGACGGCTCCTGAATGCCGAAGGCCAGGAAAAAGAGGATCACGAAGGCGATGGCGAGATTGACTGCCGGCCCGGCCGCGATGACGACGATCCGCTTCCAGACGGGCTGGTTGTAGTAGGCACGCGGGGCAACGTCCTCGGGCAGATCCTCCTCGGGATTCATCCCGCTGATCTTCACGAACCCGCCGAGGGGCACACAGCCGATCCCGTACTCGGTCTCGCCCCGCTTGACCGAGACGAGCTTCGGCGGAAAGAAGAGGAAGAAGCGTTCGACCCTCATACCCACGGCCTTGGCAGCGAGGAAGTGGCCCAGCTCATGCAGGATGATCAGGGCGCTGAAGGCGAGGAAGGCGGCGAGAAAGCTCATCCGCCTCCTGCACTCCCGATCAGCTCCCGGCTGATCTCCCGACTGGCCTCATCGACCGCGACCAATTCCTCGAAACCTTTGACCGGCCCGCTGCCGACGTCATCGAGCGCCTGCTCGACGATCCGGGGAATCCGGTCAAACGGAATCTCTCCGGCGATGAAGGCCCGCACGGCTTCCTCGTCGGCCGCGTTCAGGACGCACGGCGAGATGCCCCCTGCCTCACCGGCCTGGCGAGCTAGCTCGAGGCAGGGAAAGGTCTCGAGGTCGGGTCGCTCGAAATCCAGAGACCCGACCTCGGCCAGATCGAGTGTCTCGATCGGGAGATCGAACCTCTCGGGCGAGCTCAGGGCGTAGGCGATCGGGACACGCATGTCGGGATACCCGAGATGGGCGAGGCTGGCCCCGTCACTCAGGTCGACCAGCGAGTGGATGATCGACTGCGGGTGGATGACGACCGATATCTGTTCATAGGGGAGGTCGAAGAGGTGGTGGGCCTCGATCATTTCGAGACCCTTGTTCATCAAGGTTGCCGAGTCGATCGTGATCCGGCCACCCATCTTCCAGGTCGGGTGGTCCATCGCCTGCTCGATGGTGACGGTCTCGAGATCCTTCATTCCCCGGAAAGGGCCCCCCGAGGCAGTCAGGGTCAGGCGCCTGACCTGCCCGTGGCTCTCGCCACGAAGGAGCTGTTCCAGCGCCGAGTGCTCCGAATCCACGGGGATGATCCGGGCCCCGGTTCCCTTGGCGAGGTCGGTCAGCAGCTCCCCGGCGATGACCAGGCTCTCCTTGTTGGCCAGGGCGAGATCGAGTCCCAGGGCAAGGGTGTGGATGGAGGGTCCAAGGCCCTTCGCGCCGACGATTGCGTTCAGTACGACATCGGGCGCCGTCGTTCCGATCAGCTCGACCACCGCCTCGGGTCCCGACAACAGGGCTCCGTCGTAATGACTCGCGGCGACTTCGGCTGCATCGGGAGAGGCGATCGCCACCGGCGGCGAACCCAGTGCCCTCGCCTGCACGAGGCACTCCTCCCAGCTGGACGATGCGGCAAGGCAGGCGACATCGAGGTCGTCCCTGGAGGCAATGATCTCGATCGCCTGTCGCCCGATCGATCCGGTCGACCCAAGTATCGCGACACGTTTCACTTGACTGATTATGGGGGGTCGGTGTCGCCGGCTCAGTAAACGAGAACGACCGCGACGTAATAGCCGGCCACGATTGCGAAGAACGCACCGTCGAGGCGGTCGAGAATTCCGCCATGGGCACCGAAGACCGAGCTGGCGTCCTTGCGCCCGAGATCACGTTTGATCATCGATTCGAAAAGGTCGCCGAGCGGTGTGAACAGGCCGACGACGACGCCGAGAATCAGGGCGTCTACCCCCGACAGCCAGTCCTGATACAGGCCGGCGACCCAGACGCCGAGGACCGCCAGGAGGAAGCCGCCGACGAGACCCTCCACGGTCTTGTTCGGCGAGAGCGACGGCGCCAGGCGACGGGAGCCGAAGGCCCTGCCGAAGGCGTAGGCACCGGTGTCGGCCAGGAAGGAGCCGACCAGGATGTCGACCAGAAGACCGGCGCCGTGATCCGGGAGTTCACGGAGGAAGACGGCGTGGACGAGCGGGATCCCGATCCAGAGCAGACCGAGGATCGAGAAGGCGATCGAGTCAGTGATACCGGTTCGGTCCTTCCTCAGCAGCCCGGCGAAGAAGAAGAGCAGGAAGGGGATCGCGATCCAGAGCAGCACGTTGAACGCCGTTCCGAGCCAGGCGGCCACCACCATCCCGGCGAGACCGACACACATCGGGATCAGCATCGGCCTGGCTCGTGCAGCCATCCCGGTGTACTCCCTCAGGGCGATACAGCCGAATACCACCAGGAAGCCGGCAAACCAGGGGCCGCCAAGCACGACGATCACGATCGCGATCGCGATCAAGGGCAGGGCATGCCAGACCCGGCGCCAGGTCTCCTTACTCACCGCTGTCCTCCCTGCTGCCGAATCGTCTTTCCCGCTCGCCGTATTCCCCCAGGGCCTCAGTGAATGCCGTCCGATCGAGGTCGGGCCAGAGTTCGTCGCGGAAGACCAGCTCGGTATAGGCGCTTTGCCACAGGAGGTAGTTCGAGATCCGTTTCTCGCCACTGGTCCGGATCAGGAGCTCCGGATCATGCATTTCCGGGGCGTAGAGCCGTTGGCGGAACTCCTCCTCAGTCGATCCGTTGAAACCTCGCGCGGCGTCGACGATTTCGGCACGACCGCCGTAATTGAAGGCCACGAAAAGGGTGATCCGTTCGTTACCGGCAGTCTTTTCCTCGGCCCCTGCCATCTTCTCGGCAAGGCCTGGAGGCAGGCCGTCCCGGCGACCGATGAACCTCATGCGAACCCCCTCGGAGTCGAGTTCGGGCGTCTCACGCTCGATCCGCTCGGCAAACATCTCCATGAGGCCACCCACCTCCTCACTGGAGCGTGACCAGTTCTCGGTCGAGAAGGAGAACACCGACAGCTCGCGGACACCGAGTTCGGCAGCATCTTTCAGCCGCGCCTTCACCGTATCGGCACCGGCCTCGTGTCCCTCCCGGAGGGACAGACCCCTCGACTTGGCCCAACGACCGTTACCGTCGGTGATGATCGCTACGAAACGAGGTGCGCTCACACCTCGAGGATTTCCTCTTCTTTGCCCTTGAGGAGGGAATCGATTTCACCAATTGAGGAATCCGTGAGTTCCTGGAGGGCATTCTCGGCCCTGTGCTCGTCATCGGCCCCGGCCTCCCCTTCCTTCTTGAGTTCACGAAGGTCCGCCATCGTGTCACGCCGAATGTTCCGGACGGCGACCCGCCCTTCCTCTGCGATGCCGTGGACGACCTTGACCAGCTCGCGCCGGCGTTCCTCGGTCATCTCGGGGATCACGAGCCTGATCACATTGCCGTCGTTGGATGGCGTCAGACCGACGTCGCCTTCGAGGATGGCTTTCTCTATCGAGGGAATGACCGACTTGTCGTAGGGACTGACGGTCAACATGCGTGCCTCCGTTGCCGATACGTTCGCCACCTGGTCAAGGGGTGTCTCGGTTCCGTAATAGTCGACTACGACCCGATCGAGGAGATGGGGAGTCGCCCGTCCGGTTCGGACCGATGCGAACTCTCCCCGGGTGGAATCGACCGATTTGCCCATCCGGTCCTTCGCATCTTTCAGGAGGTCGTCGATCATTGCGCCTGGCGCTTAATCCGTTTCGGTGGCGGGATCACTTCGGGTCAGTGGTGACGAGGGTTCCCACCCGCTCGCCGTTGACGATCCTAACCATATTTCCGTCTTCGGCCATGTTGAACACATGTATCGGCAGGGCGTTGTCCATACAGAGGCTCAGGGCCGTCGTGTCCATCACACCGAGACCCCGTTCGATCGCCTCGAGATGACTGATCTCGGGAATGAACTCGGCCTCGGGATTCTCGCGTGGGTCGGAGTCGAAGACCCCCTGGACGCCGTTCTTGGCCATCAGGATCGCGTCGGCGTGAATCTCGAGTGCCCTCAGGGCCGCGGCGGTATCTGTCGTGAAGAATGGATTTCCCGTGCCGGCGGCGAAGATGACGACGCGTCCCTTCTCGAGGTGCCTTATGGCCCTTCGCCGAATGTAGGGCTCGGCGACCTCCCGCACGTCGATAGCTGACAGGACCCGGGTGAAGCAGTCCCGTTTTTCAAGGGCATCCTGGAGTGTGAGGCCGTTCAGGATCGTTGCAAGCATCCCCATGTAGTCGCCGGTCGCCCTGTCGAGGCCCTGGGCCGCTCCATCGATACCGCGATAGATATTTCCGGCCCCGACGACGACTGCCACCTCGATGCCGAGTCCGACCAGGCCCTGGATCTGGTCGGCGATCCGGTCGACCTCAGCGGGATCCGTACCGAACTCCCGCTCTCCCATCAAGGCTTCCCCGGACAGCTTCAGCAGGATTCTTCCGAAGGCAGGCTGTTCCGGCGCCGGCTCCCCCACCCCTTATCCCCCGATCCGGAAGCAGGCGAAGCGGGAGACGACCACGTTCTCCCCGACCTTGGCGGCGAGGTCTTCTCTCATCTGCTCGATCGTCTTCGATTCATGCTTGTCCTGATTTACGTGCTGCTGTTCGAGCAGGACGACCTCTTCCTGCCACTTGCGCACCTGTCCCTCGACGATCTTGGCGATGACGTCGTCTGGCTTGCCCTCTTCCCTCGCCTTCTCCTCGAAAACCTTCTTCTCCGCCTCTACCTGCTCTGGAGGGATCTCATCCGCCGAGACGACCAGGGGATCGGCTGCGGCGACGTGCATCGCAACCTCGTAGGCAAACTCACGGAACTCTTCATTTCGCGCAACGAAATCAGTCTCGCACTGCACCTCGACCAGGGCACCGACCTTGTCGTTCGCGTGAATGTAGGAGGCAACGACCCCTTCGGAGGTGCCGCGGTCTGCACGCTTGGCAGCTGAAGCCTGACCCTTGACCCTGAGGATTTCGGCAGCCCGCTCCATGTCGCCGTCGGCCTCGACCAGCGCCGCCTTGCTGTCCATCATCCCGGCCCCGGTCATCTCGCGGAGCTCCTTCACATTCGCTGCTGAAACAGACTCACTCATCGTTTTCCTTTGCTTCCACGACGCTCTCCTGACTCGTTCCCGATGTCTCGGCCGTCCCTCCCTCGGTGACCTCACCGGAGATCGCCTGGGGGTGATCCGGAACGGGAGTTGCGGGTGGTGTCGCCGCCTGTTCGCCACCGGACTCCTCGGCCTTGCGCCTCATCTCGGCCTGATCGGCCTCGATTGCCTGACGCCGGGCCTCCTCTTCGGCCTCACGGCGCTGACGTTCCTCTTCCTCCTTCTGGCGCCGGGCTTCCTCTTCGGCCCGCCTCTTTGCTTCCTCTATGGCCCAGGCATTCGAGCCCTCCTCGATGGCGCTGCCGATCGCCTCGATGACCAGGTCACAGGACCGGATGGCGTCATCGTTCCCGGGAATGACGTAGTCGATGCTGCCCGGATCACAGTTGCTGTCAACCAGGGCGATGACCGGAATGCGAAGCCGAAGGGCCTCACGAAGCGCGATCTCCTCGGCCTTCAGGTCGATGATGAAAACCGCCTCGGGCACGCGCTTCATGTCCCGTACCCCACCGAGGGCAAACTCGAGCTTGGCCAGCTCGGCCTCGAGGTTCATCCGTTCCTTGGTCGGGAGGAGGTCGATCTGGCCGGTCTCTGTCAGCTCGGTCAGTTCATGCATGCGCTTGATCCTGCCGGAGGAAATCCCGAAGTTCGTCAACAGGCCGGGCAGCCACCTCCGATTCACGTAGGGCATGTCTGCCCGCTCGGCCCACTCGCGGACGGTGTCAGAGGCCTGTTTCTTGGTTCCTACGAAGAGAATCTTGCCGCCAGATGCCGCCATCTCACCGACGAACTTGCTCGCCTCATCCAGCAGCGCCTCGGTCTGGACCAGGTCCAGCACGTGGATGCCATCGATCTCCCCGGCGATGTACCGCCGCATGTTCGGGTCCCAGCGACTCGTCTGGTGACCGAGGTGCACACCGGCTTCGAGGAGCCCTTGCAGCCCTGCGTTACTCATCAATCTCCTTGTTGTTGGTTGGAAGTCTCCCGGGGGCCTGCCGTTGACCCGAATTGGGCAGGAGTCGGAAGGTGTACCCCGGGGTCGAAGTTAACTTGACCTGAAGGCCCAGTCTAGCGCGATTTCGGGGCGATCATGCCAGTCGCGCCCGCTCCAGTGCCTCGACCAGGTCGGTCGGCAGCGGCGAGCTGAGCTCGAGTGGCTCATCGGTGAACGGATGCCGGAAGGCCAATCGACCGGAGTGGAGGAACGGTCGCTCCAGTCCGTAGTCTTCGCGCCCACCATAAGTCGGGTCGCCCAGCAGGGGGTGGCCGATGGCACTCAGGTGGACCCTGATCTGGTGTGTTCGGCCGGTCTCCAGGGTTACCTCAACCAGGGAGTCCTTCGGCAGTGGCTCGAGGACCTCGAAATGCGTTCTGGCCTCTCTCGGGGCGGCCCCATTGACCGCCATTCGGTGACGATGCCTCGAATCGCGGCCGATCGGTGCATCGATCGTCCCCGTACGGGAGCGGAAGTGACCGGTGGCCAGTGCGCGGTATGAACGCTCGATCTCGCGAGCCTGAATCATCTCCTGAAGGCGCCTGACCGCCTCATCTGAACGGGCAACGACCATCAGTCCGCTCGTGCCTCGATCGAGCCGGTGAACGATTCCCGGTCGGGTCGGGTCTTCTCCCCCGCCCAACTCTTCCGCCATGAGGTCGACCAGGGTCTCACCCTTGTAGGACGGCGAAGGATGAACCACGAGGCCGGCCGGCTTGTCAATCACGACGAGATATTCGTCTTCAAAGATGCGGTCGATCCCGTCACCGTGGTGCCCTGGCTCGTTACTCATCCGTCTGGGCCTCGGGTGCCGGGCGCCGGATCATTATGACCGCGAGCAGGATCACCCCGATGGTGATTGCCAGGTCAGAGAGGTTGAAGGCCGGCCAGCCCGGGAGTAGGAGAAAATCAGTCACCTCCCCGTACCTGATTCGCTCCACGAGGTTTCCCAAGGCTCCGCCGAGGATCAACCCGCCCGAAAAGGACGCGGGCCAACCCGGCGGGGCTGCGGCGACGAATGCCCCGAGCGCGACCAGCGCGACGGCACTCAACAAGATGACCCATATCCCGGCACCTCCGGCCAGACCGAAGGCTATGCCGTCGTTGTAGGCGAGG
>JBBAUQ010000041.1:0-11221 GCA_040398125.1 Solirubrobacterales bacterium
CGTAGTCGAAGGCTCGCTGTGCCTCGGGATAGGCGGTCAGCAGCACCTGGAAGCCGCGGTCCAGGCGGAATCCCTCCACCTCATCCGTGCGGGCTCGTCCGCCCACCCCGTCGGAGGCCTCGAAGACCGTGACCTCGACGCCGGCCTGCTCCAGGAGTCCGGCGCAACGCAGGCCGGCCAGGCCGGCGCCCACGATCACGACCGGGCGGTCGCTCATCCGGCCTTGAGGGCCTTTCGCAGTCCCTCGGCGGCCCGGTCACCGACCCGGCCGAAGACCAGGGAAAAGACGGGATCGAGGGCCTTGGCCAGGCCCTTCATATTGATCCGGGCCTCGTACTCGACCACCGAGCCGTCACCGGCCGAGTCGAAGGTGATGGTGTCCTCGATCGAGGACATCCCGGTCTCGCTACGGAAGACGACCTTTCCGGGCCGTTCGAACTCGATCGTCTCGTAGACCAGGGTCAGGTTGCGTCCGCCGAACTCGGTCACTACCTCGAAACGGGCACCGACCCGTCTGGGATCGCCTCCCAGGCACTCGGAAGAGACCGTGTTCGAATCCCACTCGGCCGCGTTCTGGAAATCCGAGAGGTAGTCGAAAGCCTCTTCCCGGGTCAGGGGCGACTCGATGCGTGTCCGGTAGGTGGCCATGGCTGGAAACTACCGGTCCCGTGATTTCGGTACCTGTTGCGCCGGGTAAGATCGCAGGCGATGAGCCGTCGGGCAAGGATTACGACCGCGCTGGTGGCCATTTCGGTGCCGATCCTGATCGTCGGAAACTCCCTGCTGGTACTCCTGATGCCCTGGTTGCCGGCCTTCCAGTACGCCCTGCCGGGATTCCCGGAGGACCCGTCCGGCCTCACCGGTGGGGAGAGGATCGAGTTGGCGAACACCGGGGTGCGCTCGATCTGGCCGGTCGGTCCGGGGCCGAACCTGCTGGAAACGGCCGAGCTGCCGGATGGGGAGCCGGCCTTCACCGTTGCCGAGGTCTCCCACATGGAGGACGTCCGGGCGGTGGTCCGGGTCACGTTGGGTGCGTGGCTGGCCGCCCTGGCGATCTTCCTCGCCGGTGCTGCCATCTTTGGCCGGGGTGAAGGGGCCGGTGGACTGCGGCGGGCCCTGTCGGCAGGGGGCCTCTTGACCGCTGGCCTCCTGGCGGTTGTCGCCCTGATCGGGCTCACCTCATTCGACTTCTTCTTCGAGGGGTTCCATTCGATCCTGTTCGAGAGCGGCACCTGGCAGTTCCCGATGGACAGCACCTTGATCGAGCTCTATCCCGAGAGGTTCTGGATGACCGCGGCCCTGATCGGCGGTCTGCTCATCCTGGCCCAGGTGGTGATCGCCGTCGCGCTCGGCAGGGCCCGGCCCGATGCCGGCGATCCGGTCAGGTGAAGGAGGGACTGCAGGAGGCCGTCGAGGGAGCCCTCGGGGAGCCGATCGCCTCCCTGGCGCCGGTGGCCGGAGGAGACATCAATCAGGCCTTCCGGGTCGAGACGAACGACGGTGCGGCCTTCTTCCTCAAGGCCAGGGCCGGAAGTGACCGGGCCGAATTCGAGGACGAGGCTGCCGGGCTGGACTGGTTGGCCGCGGCCGGGGGGCTTTCCTGCCCCCGGCCGGTCTGCGTGATCGAGGGGGCGGACGGGGCCGGTCTCCTCCTGGAGTGGGTCGAGCCAGGAGCGGTCACTGACTGGGAGGCATTCGGTCACGGTCTGGCCACGGTCCATATGGCCGATGGCGGAGAGCACGGTGTCCGTCCTCCCGGTTCGGATCCAGGCGGCGTGAGGTTCGGTGAACTTCGCCTGCCGCCGGTGGCCCCCGGCTCCGGGCTTGGCTTCACCGAGGTGTACGGGGAGCGGATCACCTTCCTCGTACGTGAGGCGCGCGAGCGCGATGTCCTGGATCGCCAGGCAGCCGACCGGCTGCTCGATCTTGCCGACCGAGTCCCGGCCCTGGTCGGGGATGACCAACGGCCGGCCCGGCTGCACGGCGACCTGTGGTCGGGCAACGTGCTGCCGGGAGCTGACGGGAAGCCCTGGCTGATCGATCCGGCAGCCTACGGGGGCGATGCCGAGGTGGACCTGGCGATGCTCGAGCTCTTCGGCTCACCACCGGAAGCCTTCTACCGGGCCTACGATGAGGTGCGACCCCTGCGGGAGGGAATCGCCGAACGCCGCACCCTCTGGCAGATCCAGCCTCTCCTGGTCCATGCGGTGCTGTTCGGCGGCCATTACGGGAGGGCAGCAGACGAGGCTGCGCGGAGCCTCGTCTGACCCCCTCGAGGCGTTTCTGCTCTAGCATCGCCTCCTGCCTGTCGAGCCTGATTTCGACAGGTCGGTGGATCGGGACGACCGGACGCCATCAAATGGTTCTGAAGAGCAGGAGGTAGGCCGAGGTGAGGGAAGTCGAGTTGCCCCCGAGGATCACGGGCCAGGACGCTTTTGAGTTGGGCAAGCGCCTCCGCAAGGACGTTCCCCGCTCGGAACAGGGCGATTACTCCCCGGCCGTCAACCGGGACCCGATCGCAATCCTCGAACAGCAGAACGACCAGCGCCTCAGGGACCTCGTCCCGGTCCGGATCGGGCGGATGCTGGAATCCCCCTTCGCTTTCTACCGCGGTGCGGCCGGGCCGATGGCCAGCGACCTCTCGGCAGGGGCCTGGTCGGGCCTCATGGTGATCGGCTGCGGGGATGCCCACGTCGGCAACTTCGGCCTGTTCGCCGCGCCCGACCGCCGGGTCGTATTCGACCTGAACGACTTCGACGAGGCCTCGAACTGCCCGTGGGAGTGGGACGTCAAGCGGATGGCCTGCAGCATCGAGGTCGGCTGTCGTGACAACGGGATCTCGGCCGACAACACCCGGGACGCCGTGCTGGCCTCGGTCAGGGAGTACCGGGAGCGAATGAGCGAGCTCTGGCAGCAGTCGGCCCTGGATCGCTACTACTCCCGGGTCGATTACGAGCTCCTGATGGAACGGATCAAGGGGTCGAAGCAGCGCAAGGCCATAGACCGGGGTGTCACCAAGGCTCGCCGGCGGACCTCTGAGCGGGTCCTGGAGAAGATCACCACCGAGGGCCCCGAGGGCCAGGCGCGGATCATCGCCCAACCACCGATCCTCCAGAGAGTCGACGGTTATGAGGACAGGGTCAAGAACATCCTCGATCGCTACAGCGGGACCCTCCGCCCGGACCTCGCCCTGCTCCTCTCCCAGTTCACGGTCATCGACTACGCCCTGCGGGTGGTCGGGGTGGGCAGCGTCGGCACCCGCTGTTTCATCGTTCTGTTGACCGGCCCTACGGGGACCCCGCTCTTCCTCCAGCTGAAGGAGGCCGTCCCGTCCGTCCTGGAAACCTACGGCGGGATCAAGAACCGCCCCCTGCCGGGGCTGGGGGACCAGGATTCCCACATGGCCGGCTACCGGGTCGTCTCCTGCCAGCAGACCCTGCAGGGAGCGTCCGACCCCTTCCTCGGCTGGGCCCGGGGTGACCTCGGCTTCGACTATTACGTCCGCCAGTTCAAGGACATGAAGGGATCGGTCGACCTCGCTTCACTCAGGGCAAAGCCATTCCGTAACTACGGGCGCCTCTGCGCCGCCTTGCTCGCCCGGGCCCACTCCCAGAGCCCCGGTGCTGCCGGGATCGCCGGTTACCTTGGCAAGTCCGACAGCTTCGACAAGGCGATCGCCAACTGGTGTCGGGAGTACGCCAACCAGGTAGAGCGCGATTTCGTCGAGCTCGAGCGGAGCGTCAAGACGGGCCGACTGCCGGCCGAGACCGGGGTCTGAGGCAGGAGAGACGCCTTGATCAGCCGCTCTCTGGACCGGTGGCTCGGCAGAGGGAAGGACCTCGATGCCGACCACACACCGGAAGGGGTCAGGGAACGGCTCTCCCGGCCACCGGAACACAGTTACCTGCGCGACTTCGTCTACGGCGGCATCGACGGGGCCGTCACGACCTTTGCGGTCGTTGCCGGGGTGGCCGGGGCAAACCTCGGTCCGGGAGTCGTCGTGGTGCTCGGTCTGGCCAATCTCGTGGCCGATGGATTCAGCATGGCGGTGAGCAATTACCTCGGGACCAAGGCCGACCAGGAACGCCGGATCCGGGCCAGGAAGATCGAGGAGGAGCACATCGACTCGTTTCCCGAGGGCGAGCGTGAGGAGATCAGGCAGCTCTTCGCTGCCAAGGGTTTCGAGGGTGAGGACCTGGAACGGGCGGTCGAAGTGATCACGAGCGATCGCGAACGGTGGGTTGAGACCATGTTGAGCGATGAGCTCGGCTTCGCCCAGGTCACCGGCTCGGCCGCCAGGGCAAGCCTCGCCACCTTCGTCGCCTTCCAGGTCGTCGGTGCCCTGCCGCTGCTCTCCTTCCTGATCAACCTCGCCTTTCCCGGGCTGATCGCCGACCCATTCACGGCCAGCATCGTGCTGACCGGCATCGGTTTCCTGCTGGTAGGCGTCCTGAAGGCCAGGGTCGTCGACCAACCACTCTGGCGGGGTGGGATAGAGACCCTGCTACTGGGCGGGGTCGCTGCCGCAGTCGCCTTCGGGATCGGCGTCGCCCTCCAGGGCGTCGCCTAGGGAGTCGACCGGGCGGCCGTCGACTAGCGGCGCGGGCCGCTTCCGGTGAAGGCCTTGGTCACCAGGTAACGGAGCCGGTCACGCTCGACGGCTCCGAAGCTGCGCGCCCCGCGTTGCGGCACGACCATTGACATGAACTCACGTCGCTCGGCCTCGTCGAGGTTGTTGTAGAGGCGCCGGGAGTGGTGGGCCAGCCACCTGGCCCGCAGCCAGACGGTCTCCCAGTCGACCTGGCGAGCCAGGTTCCAGGCCCGCAAGGCCAGACCGGTGGCGATCCCGGCCCTCGTCGCCTTTGACCTCGACCGGCTGCCGGAAGGACTCACCGTCCCGGATCCTTCGCTATCTGCGAAAAGCCTCCCAAGCCCCCGGTCAAAGGATTTCTTCGACCCGGTAAAGCCGGGAACCGGCCGGCGTCTCGATGGTCACTTCTTCACCCACGCGGCTTCCCCTCAGGGCGATCCCGATCGGAGACTCGACCGAGAGCATTCCCTGGGAGAGGTCGGCCTCGGTCGAGCCGACCAACTTCCACTCATGGACCCGGCCCTCATGGTCGGTGATGCGGGCCGATCGGCCGAAGGAAAAGACATCGGTCTCATCCGTCTCGGAATCGACCACCACCGCATTCTTAAGGCGTTCCCGGGCCCGCTTGATCCGCGTCTCGAGATGGGCCTGGTCCTCCTTGGCGATGTGGTACTCGGCGTTCTCCTTGAGATCACCCAGGGCACGGGCCACCTTGAGCCTCTCGGCCATCGCCTCCCTTTCCGGTCCCTCCATCCGGGCGATGTCGGCCTTCAGCTCCTCGAGCCCCTTGGCCGTGATCGCCTCGCCGGCGCTGTCTTCAGCCTTGTCGGCAGCAGTCATGACGGCAGAGACTACGGAACTTCGGAGGTCGGGCTTCCCCTTACCCGTTCCCTCGTAGCTTTCTGCCTGTTTAGCTGAGCTTATGGTTGCTGCCACAGACTCCCCCGGGTTCAACGACCGCAGTGAACGAGAAAAAGGAGATAGACGTTCATATGAATAAGAAATTCTTTGCCCTGGCACTGATGGTGCCGGCCCTGGCCTTCGGAGTCGCGGCCTGCAGCAGTGATGACAGTGGCAGCGGCGGCGGTGACACGACCACCGAGGCCACGACCGAAGAGCAGAACATCGTCGGTGTGGCTGCGGCAACGCCTGAGCTCTCGACGCTGGTCGAGGCGATCACGGCGGCCGACCTCGGTGCAACCCTCGAGGGCGACGGTCCCTTCACGGTGTTCGCCCCGACCAACAAGGCCTTCGAGCAGCTCCCCGCGGGAGAGCTCGACCGTCTGCTCAAGCCGGCGAACAAGGATGAGCTGACCAACATCCTGACTTACCACGTGGCCGGTCAGAAGGCTCTGTCGGCCGACCTCACGGACGGCCAGCAGATCCCCACCGTGCAGGGTGGGAAGGTCACGGTGAAGATCGACGGTGAGAACGTGAAGATCAACGGCGCCACCGTCTCGACCGCCGATGTTCCGGCATCGAACGGAGTCGTCCACATCGTCGACACGGTCCTCATTCCGAAGAACTAGGAGAAGGCTCTTGCCGATCTGTCCGTTCCTCACGGGGCGGACCGATCGGCAGGGTCATTTCATTCGCTGACGAGGCGGGCCTGGCCCGCCTCGTTTGCGTTCAGGACCAGCGGACTTCAGGCTTGGGGCACCCAGTCTTCAGGAAAGGCCCCGGCCGGGATCGAGCCGGGATAGTCCGGAAAGTACTCGAGGGCGATCCGTTCGGCCGCGGTGCCCTTCAGCAGGGAATCGAGGTCGCCCACGGTCAACAGGATCCGTACCGTGGAGCCGATCTGGAGGTCGGCCGCAGTCGGCTCTGATCCTGCCACCAGGCCCTCCCGGGCGAAGGCTTCTATCTCGCTGATGAGGCCCGGTAGGCCGGCGAGGGCACCGGCCAGCTTGACTGCCGAGAGATCGTGGTACTTCCATGAGCGACGGACGAACTGGATCGCAAAGTCGGTGCCCGCCGGGTCGAGTTGCCCGGCGCCGGCAAAGGTCCCCATCGCCTCTGGCCGAAAATAGAGGGCCCCGAAGGGAAGCCAGCGCCCGAGGTCCTGGAGCTCCCGGTCTGCCCAGAGCTCGGCCTCCCGGATCCGTTCCGAGTTCGGCTCGGGGTAGAGGGGCGCCTGGGGGAAGTCCCGGTCGAGGCGCCACAGGATCTCGGTCGACCCATGAACGGCGTCCCCGCCGATCATCAGTCCGGGAACGGTCGTCCTGCCCGGCCCGTAGATCCGCTCGACCTCGGCCGCATGACTCCCGGTCTCGAGCACGACCTCCTCGAAGTCGACTTCCTTCAGCTCGAGTGCCTTGCGTACCGTGAGGCAGGGGTGGGATTGGGGGAGGAGGTGGAGCTGGATCGGGGCAGTCTCGGGGTTCACCGGGAGGACGGTACGGGATCTACCGATCGATCGTCCAGTCGGTAGGTTTCCCCAATGGGATTCCGTCAGTCACTAAATCTCGGGTTCGGTTTGAGCCGCCTCGTTTTCGGGATCGTCGCCAGCGCCGTACCGGAGCGGGTCGGCAGCACCTGGATCGGGGAAAAGGATGCCTCCCGGGACACGGTAAAGACCGTCTTCCGGGCCCTCGGCTTCCGTGACATAGCGCTCGGCTTCGGCATGACCGAGGCAGCGCTCCGTGACCAGGCCGGCCCGTGGCTCACGGTCGCCATGCTGTCGGACCTCGGTGACTTCAGCGCGACGATGATCGCCCGTGACCACCTCGACTCCAAGTCCGTGCTGATCACTGGATTCCTGACGGCCTCGGCCACCGTGGCCGCAGCGGCCCTGCTGGCGGTCGACCGGACGTTCGACTGAACCGCACCCCGGGACCGGATCACCGACACCTCTTTCCCCGCCTCGTACAGGTAGGATCGCGTCCGAGTTTGCACGTCCCCACCTGAACGAAAGGGTCTCGATGTCCGCATACCCCGGTTACGCCCCCGAGCACCGCTCTCCGGTGCTCGCTGACCTGATCGCCCCGAGCCGGGTTCGGTCCTTGAACGACTTCCTTCTGAATGCCCTGATGGTGCTGGGTGGGGTCGGCTTTGTCGCCCTGCTGGCCCAGATCACCATCCCGACCGTGCCGGTTCCGGTGACGGCCCAGACACTCGGAGTGATCGTGGTCGGTTCTGCCCTCGGGGCCTCCCGCGGGGTGATCTCCCTGACGATCTACGTGCTGCTCGGTTTCGTCCTCCCGATCTATGCAGACGGGGCCTCCGGGACGGTTGCCGAGATCGGCTCGGTTGCCGGGGCCACGGGCGGCTACCTGATCGGGTTCATCTTTGCCGCCGGCCTGGTCGGCTGGCTCTCGGAGCGGGGCGATGACCGTCGGGTGATCACCGCTCTCGGGTCCTATGTGCTCGGCCTGCTGGTGATCTTCGCCTTCGGTCTGGTCGGGCTGAAGCTCGCCGCCCCCGCCCTGGTGGAGGCCAACTTCATGGCGAACACCAGCTGGTCGACGGTGATCGAGGACGGCTTCATCTTCTTCATCGGCTGGGAAGTCCTCAAGGCCGTAGTGGCGGCCCTGCTCCTGCCAGCAGCCTGGAAGGTCGCCCAGTACCGGAACTCACGCGAGACCGACTGAGTCCGGGCCGGACTCAGTCGGAGTCGGACTGGTCGGAAGCCTGGGTGCTGCCCGCGGTCGGGTTGAGGAAACGGTGGGCGATTGCGCCGGTCAGCATCGCCAGGAAGGTCACCCCGACCAGGAGGATGAAAATCTCGACGATCTGGCCACCTGTCGTGGTCGTGTTGAAATCCGATCCGACCGTGGTCATGACGGTGATCGCCCAGTAGATGCTGTCCCACTCGGTGATCTTCTGGTTTCCCTCTTCGAAGACCCTGAATAGCGTTCCGCCCAGGAGCGCGATGGTGAGGGTCATCAGGGCGCCGTAGACCAGGCCGTTGGTCGAGAAGACCCTTTTCGCTATCTGGGCGAGCTTGAGTAGTCGCAGCAACCGAAGTAGGCGCAGGACCCTGAGGAACTGCAGGCTGGCCGGTGCGACGGGCGGGGTGAGGACGACGATGATCACCTCGAGAGGGTGGGTCTTCAGGTAGGCCCACCGGTTGGGCACCAGCACCAGCATGACCACCAGGGCAATGGCGAAGGCCAACCAGGTGCCCCAGTTGAGCACAGTGGAGACCACGGATAGCCAGCCGCTGGTCTGGGTCTCCATCAAGATCACGCTTGGCAGGGTCAGGACTGCCGCCCACATGAGCGGCTTGTCCATCAGTTTCTGGGCCCGGAGCGCTCGCTCCCCGCTCACTCCGTAGTCACCCTTGCCGGTTACGTTTTCCTCGATGTCCTTGCCGAGGTGCTTGTCCTTGCCGCTGCTCACGTCCGAGCGTTCGTGATTGGGGCTGAATGGCCTTCACCCGCAAGCCCACGTTCAGTTGTGTCGCCCACGGGAATACATGAGGTGTCCTGGCCGGGGCCCGGACCCCCGATTCCTCTAGCCTCCGGCTGAGTGAAGCACTCAGGTTCGGGATATTGGGTCATCGAGGCCGGTCGCCAGCCGCACTTCCCTGCTGCCGAGGGGACATTGAGGGCCGACGTCGCAGTCGTCGGCGGTGGTTACGCCGGCATGTGGTCGGCCTGGCACCTGAAGCGCTCCGACCCGGATCTGAAGGTCGTGGTCCTGGAGTCGGACCGCTTCGGTCACGGACCTTCCGGTCGAAACGGCGGTTTCGTCGACGCGATGTGGGTCAGCTTCGCGAGCCTGGTCGATCGGTTCGGGGTCGAGGGGGCGACCGAAGTCGGCCGAGCCGCCGATCGGTCTGTTGCCCAGATAGGCAGTTTCACGGAGGAGGAGGGCATCGACTGCTGGTTCAAGCAGGCCGGCTACCTGAACGTCTCGACCTCCCCCTCCCAGGACGGTTCCTGGGACAGGAACCTCCAGGCGATGCGGGACGCCGGCTTCAGTGATCTGCCCCGCGAGCTCGACCGCGAGGAGGTAGCCGAGATCTGTCGCTCTCCGGCCTTTCGCGAAGGCGTTTTCTACCGCCAGGCCGCGACTGTCCAGCCGGCCCGGCTGGCCTTCGGGCTGAGGGATGCCCTTGCCAGAAACGGGGTCGAGCTGTTCGAGCTCTCGCCGGCGCGCCGGGTCGAGGACGGCCCGAACGGAGTGGAGGTCCACACCCCGGCAGCAGTCGTCAAGGCCGACAACCTGGTCCTGGCCAACGGGGCGACGCTTGCCTCGATCGGCTCGCCGCTCAGGTCCAACGTCACGGTGGCCTCGTCTCACATGGTGATCACCGAGCCCGTTCCGGAACTGCTCGAGGAGATCGGGTGGACCGGACGCGAGGCGATCAGCGACTGCCGAGCGCTGCTGCACTACTTCCGGACCACACCGGATGGCCGAATTGCCTTCGGCTGGGGCGGCGGCCGGATCCAGGCCGGCGGTCGCCGTTTCGGACGGGCCGAGATCGACCTCGAGGTTTCCGACCAGGTGGTGAAGGCGGCCATCCGGTACTTCCCGGGACTCGAGGGCCGGAAGTTCGAGTACGCCTGGGGTGGGCCGATCGATGCCTCGGCCACCCACCTTCCCCACGTAGCGGTGATGCCGTCAGGCAGGACATTGGCCGCGTTCGGCTTCACCGGGAACGGGGTCGGGCCCAGTCAGATGATCGGCCGGGCGATCGCCTCCCGCATCCTTGGCCTCGACGACGGTTACGGTGACCTGCCCCTGGTGGAGCCGGTTGCCGATCTCGTCAGGGTTCCGCCCGATCCCTTCCGATACATCGGCGGAAACCTGATCCGGGCTGCCCTGGAACGCAAGGAAGAGGCCGAGGCGACCGGTCGGCAGGCCGACCCGATCAGCGGGGCGGTCGCCTCAGTGCCGGAGCTGATCGGTTTCCACATCGGTCGCTGACCCTTCGACCAGCAAGAAGGGGCCACGCCCGTCAGGACGCGGCCCCCTCGAGACCGTTCGGGCCAACGGGCCCTGTCAGTCCGGCTTACTCGGTGTAGCCGGCTTCCTTCAGGTAGTCGGCCGCCACATCGGCAGGCTTTTCCTTATCGAGGTCGACCCGGGCACTCAGCTCCTGCATGACCTCCTCGGTCAGGCCCTCCTGGACCAGCTCGATAGTCGCCTGGTAGTCGGGTCCGGCCTCCTCGACCGTCTTCTCCGAGGTCATGAAGACCACGTTCCCCGACGGCAGGACTCCGAGGTCGTCCTCGAGCGTCGTGTACTTGTCGGACGCGCCGAGCTGGGCATCGGTCGTGAACAGGATCGAGACGTCGGCCTGTCCGTTGTCGAGCACCTCGTAACGGAGTCAGATGTCGACCGGCGTGAAGGACTCGAACTGGAGTCCGTAGTTCTCCTGCAGGCCGAGCAGGCAGTCGATCCGCTGGCGACACTCGGGCGAGCCGTAGAGCTTGAGCTGCTCGCTCACGCCCTCGAGATCGGACACCTTCTCGACTCCCAGCTCCTCTGCCTTCGAGCTCAGGAGGCCGACCGCGTTAGCGCTTGCGAACGGGGTCGGACCGAAGACGACGAGGCCCTTCTTCGAGGCTTCGGAATTGACCTCGTCGGCCCCCTCCTGGGCATCGTTCGGGACCTGCTCCGGGTCTCGCCCGAAGAACGAAGTGAGCGCGGTCGAGATGTACTCCGGGTAACCGGAGATCT
>JBBAUQ010000042.1:0-11032 GCA_040398125.1 Solirubrobacterales bacterium
ATCAGGAAATAATGCGGGAGCTGAACGACCTCGTCCTGGCCGAGCTCGAGAACGGGGTCGACCCGATGGTCGGTGCCGTCGAGCTGGTCGACCTGCTCGGCGCCGCCGGGGTTCCGGTCGGCCTGGTCTCGAATTCACCTCGACGGTTCATCGAGAGGTCGCTCGAGGTCGCCGGGGTCGGCGACCCATTCGACGTCATCGTCAGTGGTCACGAAGTTGCCGAGGCCAAACCCTCTCCCGAGCCGTACCTCGAGGCCTGTCGGATGCTTGGACTTGAACCGGGACCTCAGGTGGTCGCCCTGGAAGACTCACCAAACGGAGTCGCGGCCGCCTCGGCAGCCGGCCTCTTCGTGATCGGCATTCCCTCCCTGCCCGACCTCGGTCTCGAGGGGGCCGACCTGGTGGCCGAGTCGCTGGAGCATGTCGATGTCCTCGAGCAGCTCGGTATCCAGCCGCTCACCCCGGGACCGGATCAGACCCCTGGCTAGGGGTCGAGCAGTCGAACCCGCCGAATCGCCCTCTCGGCAACCTTGAGGGCATCCCTGGTCCGCTGCTCAACGGAGAGGAGGTCGAGATCTTCCCGATCGATCTCCCGGGTTGCCTCGGCCAGATCCGGGAGCATGCCCCGGAGCGCCTCGAGGTCGGCATCGTGATCCGCGTCGCCTTCGAGGATCCCGTCGAGCTCGGAAACGGTCAGGCTGACGGCGGGCGTGATCGAGCTGACGGCGGCCAGGGTGCGACCGGCGTCCAGGTCGGTTGCCACCCTGGGTATCAGGACCTCACAGGTTCGCGGCCGTTCACGACCTCGGAGCACCGCGGCGATCCGGCGAAGCGGCTGGCTGCGCGCGACTCGCTCACGCCGGGGTGTGGCGGTCCCGCCCCGGGCATCTATTTCGACCGCCTGGGCGAAGATTCCCTCGGCCGCACCGGTGCCATCGGCGAAGCCGATTCGGGCAGCGAGGACGTCATCTACCGTGTATCGCCGTACCCAGGGCCGTCCAGTGGCGGCCGCGGCTGTTGCCAGCAGTCGGTCCAGGGCGGCCAGTCCCTCCTCCAGCAGCTGATCAACCTCCTCCTCGGCAAGCGTCCCGAGCCACTCACTGGCCCGCTCTGGGGAGGGCTGGCTGCGCTCGGGAAAGACCACGGTGACCACGGTTACCGGCACGTGACCGGGGGGCTGTCGCTCGCCGGCCGGCCGGGGTCGGCGCCTTCGCCGCCTGGCAGGTGGAAGTGCACCTTCGATCTCGAGCACCGTTATCCGGGGCTCGCCTTCGGCGTCATCGAGGTACCGGCCGTCTTCCAGGCCCAGGTCGCCGGCTAGCTCGACCTGGGTGGCTGCGAACTGTGGTTCTATCGGCCCTGGCCTCCGGCGGCCTCGGGCAGGGCGCTGGGCGAGGTTCTATCCGGCACGAGCGGGTTGCGGATCTGTCCCAACCTGCGGGTCAGCCTGCGCCACTGCTCGGCGCCGAGGTTGGCGGCGATGTAGCCGCCGAGGTCACTTTCGTCGGTCGAGCTGTAGCCGATGTGGATGTGGTCATCGTGGTCGCCCATCGCGAAGCCGGCCGGCTGCGGGTAATCCAGAAGGGTGATCACCTCGTCCGGTGCCATCGTTCCCTGCAGGGCGAGCACCTCCCGGGCGACCCGGTCGGTGAGGGAGCCCGGTCCCTGGGTGGCCGACGTAATGACCTCACCGTTTACTGCCGCGATATCGACCGCCTGGCCCCGGCTGTGGTTGGAGACGTAGCCCGAGGTCGTAATGGAGGCTTCACGACCACAGTAGAGCGAGGTGATCATGAGCGAGTAGCCCTTGGCACTCAGGTAGGCGAGAACGGCGAGGACCCGGCGGTCGATCGCGCCAACTGCGATGTCGGTCTTGCCGCATTCATGGATGCTGATCTTGGGATCAGTCAACACCCGACGCTGAAGGGCTGATTTGGAGAGCAAGAGAATGCCCCCTGCCCCCAGCCGCCCGGCGAACCGGTTGCGCCCCTTGGCGCTGTAGATATTGGTCTCGGCAAGCAGGCGCCAGCCGTCGAGGAAGGGCTTCGGGTCGATCTCCACTGCGCCCTCGCCACCCGGCCGGATCGAGAAGTCGATCGCTGCACCGGTGGTTTCGGCAAGGCGGCCGAGGATCGTCCCGGCGATGACCCGCGAGCCCTTCCGGAGGGGCAGAAGTTCGGCTTCATCCTGATCGAAGCGGTACACCCCGGACTTGCTGCCGTCATAGATCACGTAGTCACCCGGCTTGCCGGCGACCCCGTTGGTGTACTGGACGGCCGGGGTGCCGTTGTTGACCGACTGCCCGTCCACCGTGGCCCGCTTCTGGTTGCTCGGGCGGAGGGGTTCGGCGTACACCCTCCCGCGCATGTCCTGGCTGTCGGCAACCTGCTGCGACCCGTCGGACGGTGACGCCGTGGAGACCTCCTCCTGGGCTGCCCGCCGCTCGGTCGCCGCCGCAAGTGCCCCGGTCTTCGCCGGGTCGGCGTCGGCGCCGGAATTCAGGTTCTCGGAATCAGGTGCACGTGGGGCCTCTGCCTGGTTCGAGTCGACCTGGACCTCGGATATCTCCATGTCGCCGGGTTCCCGAGCCGGTTCGAGGTCCTCCGGTGCCTCGCCCGCAGGTGCTCCGACCGGTCGGTCCTGGGACTTCTCCTCTCCCATGTCGGCATCGGGCAGCGCCTGGTCCCCTGTACTCGAGGCCAACCTCGTGTCGGCCGTCCCGGCGTCATCCTGTCTCGGTACGGGGTGCACCTGGGCTATGGACCCGAGGCCTGCGTAGGTGTACCTGTTCCCGTAGGCGTCCTCGAGGGTCACCGTTCCGGCGGCCGAGTTGATCTCCTTGATCACCCCGTCATTTACCGCGATCACCGGAGTGCCTCCGGCGGCCTGGATACGGACCGAGGAGCGTCCCGAACTCGAATCGAGACCGCCGGCCTGGCCGGTTCCGGACTCGGTCGACACCTGGCCCTCATAGGTGGCCTCCCCGGCGACCGGGAAGCGGGCGCCCTCGGTCAGTCCGGTGAGAGCAGTGATCAGTTCGGAGGGGATCTCGGAGTAGGCCCGGGCGTTGGTGAGGATGTCCTCGACGTACCAGTCGGCGTGGTTGTAGGCGAAGATCGCCTGGCTCGGATCCTCTGCGTAGCCGCTTGCCTCGAGGTAGTTGGCGGCCGAGCAGATCGCATCGACCGGGTTGTAGGGGTCCCTCTGACGGTCGCCGTTCGCATCGACCCCGTAGGCCTCCCAGGTGCCCGGCATGAACTGCATCCAGCCCATCGCACCGGCGTAGGAAACCGAGAGGTTCGTGCCGAAGGCCGTCTCAATCCGGTTGATCGCCGCAAGGATCTGCCACGGGATCCCGTACTCGCTGCCACAGGCCTGGTAGATGGGAAGCAAGAAGGGCGGTATCTCAAATTCGTCGATCACGAAATTCGGTACCGAGTCGGGGTCGACGGCCAGTGGGTCATCGGTCGTCCCGGAATCGTCAGGGGTCATCCCGCCGGAATCGGTCGGCTCCTGCTCGGTGAAGGCCGGCGCCCGGTCACCTTCGGGCGCGGACGGACGGCCCGCGCCCGGCGCAACGCCTCCCGATCCGTTCCCAGCGGAGCTATTCGCCGGTCTGGCCGGCTCCCTGGTGGTGCTCGCCGGTTCGGCCGGCTCGGTCGGGGCAGGCTGGAGCTGGGGTGAGTTCGGCGATTCGGCCGGGGCGCCCAGCGCCTTGCCGGCGAAGATCGCCAGTACCAACACGGAGATGGCCAGGACGAGGGCACCCGGTCCGGTCCGGTCCCTGCTGTGACTCTCTCGGAAAATCTCGCTCGAACCCGCGTTCATGTCGGGATAACCTCAGCCTCCTCCGCCCCCTCGTGACGGTAGGGGAAAGGTATCGCAACGGCTAGAAGTTGCCGTCGCTGTGCGACCTGCTGAAACCCCGACCGGAGTGAGGTGATGCGGCACCGGACACTCCGACACCGGGCGTGACCTAGAATCAGCCGCATGGCGAATCGGGACCGACCGGACGAGCAAGAGGGCGAGTCGAGTGGATTCAGTGGCGAGAAAGCTGCCTCTGACATCGCCCAGGCAGTAATCGGCAGCCCGGCCTTCGGGCAGGCGGTATCGGCGGCGGTCGCTGCCCGCGAGCTCGCCGGCGATGCCCAGCGCGCCGCGATGGGCGCTCTCAACGTCTCTTCCCAGGATCAGGCCGAGCGCCTCGAGCGCCGCATCAGGGTGATCTCGGAGAGGCTCGAGGAGACCGAGGACAGGCTCGATGGAGCCATCCGGCGGATCCGCGAGCTCGAGGCGGCGCTCAGCGCGATCGGGAACGGGCCGGGGCCCGGCAGCGAGGGTTGATCAGGGCGTTCCGCCCACGGCCTCCAGCGCCCTGAGGGCAGCTCGGCCAGCGGCAAGGAAAGGATCCGCCAGCTCCTCTTCAGTGGCGAAGGAACCGTCAGGGGTGCCGGAGACCACCAGCACTGCGCCGGCCCGGATGCCGAACTCCCGTGCTGCGGCCAGTAACGCGGCCGTCTGAAGGTCGAAGGCCGAAACCGCTGGCCCTCCTTCACGGAGCGGTGGATCGGTCCGGAAGCGGCTGGCGACCCTGGCCAGTCTGCCGGCGGTGGCCAGGGCCTCGGTCAACTCCCGGTCCGGCAGACTCCACTCGTCATTCCGATCAGGGAAGAAGGCGCTGCTGCCGTCTTCGGCCAGTGCCGCTTCCACGACCAGGCTGTCGCCGAGGGCGAGGTCGGAAACCTCGGCCGTGCAGGAACCGACCCTTACCACTCTGCTGGTGCCGTGCTCGACCAGACCCGAGAGGACGGCGACCGCCCCCGGGCCGCCGGCACCGGTTGACTGGACCGTCAGGTTTCCGCCACCAGCGGTCTTGCCCCCATAGCCCCAGAGGCCCCTTGCAAGGTGGGTCATCCGCGGCTCCTCGATCAGCTCCTGGGCCAGGTGGAAGGTCCGGCGTGGATCACCGCTCAGGATGACCGCTTCGGCCGGTTCGGCGATCAACTCCAGGCGGGTCGGCATTTCAGTCCGTGGTCCCGAGGATCGCCCGGTTGGGCTTAGACTGGTGCCCGGTGTCCGAGGAACCTGAAGAGGAAAGTGAGGTATCTGACCGGGGCATGTCCGAGGGTTTTCGGGAGGCTCTGGAGGGGGCCTTTGCCGCGACCGGCAGGACCCGCGAGCGGGTTCAGGACCTTACCGACCAGGTGGTGGACGAGGTGAGCCGACTCGGCCAGGATGCCCGGGGGGCGATCGCCGGCCTGGGGGCGGCGAGCGGTGAGGACCTCGAGTCCCTCGAAGAGCGGGTCGAGCTGCTCGAGCAGCGCCTGGCCAAGCTCGAGAGAAGGACCGGCGCAGGCGACGAGTCGGAGTAGCGAATGGCATCCACGGGCCGCGTAGTCATCGCCGGAGTGGCGACCGAATGGGGGTCGATGCTGGCGAACTCGCTGGTCGAGGATGACCGGGTCACCGAGATCATCGGGATCGACACGGTCCGTCCCGCAGAGGTTTCCGGCCCGATCGAGTTCATCGAGGCCGACATCAGGGATCCGGCGATAACCGGCATCCTCCCGGCGCTCCGCCCAGACGTGGTCGTGCACTGCGGGATCATCTGGTTCCCCGAGGAGGGTCGCCCCTCACGGGCACTTCACGACATCAACGTGATCGGCACCCTCAACCTGCTGGCGGCCTGCGAGCGCGTCGAGGGTCTTCGGGCAGTGGTCGGCCGCGGCTCGGCCGCGATCTACGGCAGTGCCCCGGCCCGGCCGACCTTCTTCACTGAGGAAATGGCCGGCCGGTACCCACTGGTCACCCGGTTCCAGCGGGATGTAAGCGAGCTCGAGGGGTACTTCGAGAGTTTCGCCCGGCGCCATCCGAAGGTCACCTGCTGCATGCTCAGATTCCAGAACGAGATCGGCCAGGACCTCGACAACCCGCTCTCCCGGTATCTGTCGCTGCCGGTAGTACCGGTGCAGCTCGGCTTCGACCCACTACTCCAGCTGCTCCATCCGGTCGATGCCAACGGGGCCCTGGTCGCTGCCGTGCACGGCCCGGTGGACGGGCCGGTGAACGTGGCGCCGGATGGCTCCATCTCACTCAGTCGCCTGCTCAGACTGTGCGGCAAGCTCTCGCTACCGGTCCCACCGGGGGTCTCCGAGCTACTGCTCAGGCGCATGGTCGGAATGCTCGGAACGGCCGATCTGTACAGGGACGGCCAACTCCTGCTGCGCTACGGGAGGGGCTGCGACAACCGGAGGCTGCGCGACGAGATCGGTTACGAGCCGGCCTTCGACACCGAGGGCACGGCCCAGGATTTCGCCTCCAGGCGACATGGCCTGACCGGACTCTTCCCGCTGCCCCATCCCGGCTCACCGGTGAGGAGCGTCTGAGCCTTGGGCGAAGGTGAACTGAGGCTCGAGCTCGCCCGTGAGGTGGCGACGCTCGCCGACCGGCTGGCCCGCAGGTCCCGGGGCGAATACCACGAGGACGAGTGGGGTTTCGACGAGGACTACATAGAGGCAGTCTTTCCCCTGTTCGAGTTCCTCTACGAGAGGTGGTGGCGGGTCGAGACCGTCGGCATCGAGAACGTCCCGGGTCACGGCAGGGCCCTGCTGGTCGGCAACCACGCCGGGGCCGCCTTCCCGTTCGACGGGGTGATGATCGGGACCGCCATACAGAAGGAACATCCGTTGCCGAGATGGACTCGTGCCCTGGTCCTCAACTGGCTGTTCGACCTGCCTTTCCTCAGCTACTTCATGAGACGGGTGGGCGGGGTCGCGGCAAATCCGGCAAACCTCGCTCGGATGTTGGAGGGCGATGACCTGGTCATGGTGTTTCCCGAGGGAGTCAAGGGGTTCGGCAAGCCATTCTCCGAGCGCTACCGAACGCAGCGGTTCGGTCGCGGCGGGTTCGTCTCGGTCGCCCTGGAGCACCGGGCGCCGATCATCCCGGTGGCGGTGATCGGTTCCGAGGAGATCTATCCCAAGCTGGGGGAGATCGACATCCTCGCCAAGCTGACCGGAGCCCCCTACATCCCTTTCACCCCGACGTTTCCGCTGCTCGGACCGCTCGGCCTGTTGCCGCTTCCATCCAAATGGCGGATCGAGTTCCTCGAGCCGATCGACCTCTCCGGCTATCCGCCCGAGGCCGCCGGCGATCCATCACTTGTCTTCGACCTTGCCGAGCTGGTCCGCGAACGGATCCAGGAAGCACTTTTCGCCGGTCTGGTCGAACGCGGCCCGGCATTTCTCTGAACGCCGGTCTTGGCAGTGCCAAGGGAAGAGGCACCGCCCTCCTGAACATCTGCATAACGAGACGTTGCTCTTTTCCTCCCCGGGGCTAACCGGGCATGAGCAGTTCGAAACTACTTTGGCCCGGTAACGCACTCGCCAGCAAACCAGAGGCGGAAAGCCGCCGGGAAGTTAGGAGGACAGATCACGATGAGTGTCAGGAAACTCGGTTTCGCCTCGTTGGTGGCAGGGTTGGGCGCCCTGGTGGCCCCTGCCGTCGCCTCGGCCGAGACGATCTCCGTGATCGACAAGGCCGAAGAGCTGGACATGGTCTGGGTGGCGGTCGCCACCGTCCTCGTCTTCCTGATGCAGGCCGGTTTCATGTTCCTGGAGATCGGTTTCTCGCGGCAGAAGAACGTCGGTACCGGAGTCGCCAAGGTGTTCATCAACCTGGCCGTCGTGACGATCGCCTGGTGGGCCATCGGGTACGGGATCGCCGGGCCCGGAAACGATTTCTTCGGCGAGTACGGCTTCTTCTTCCATTTCGACCAGGTGATCGGGACCGGGGCGGACCAGTTCGCGGTCGGTGCTTCCGACACCATGCTGATGCTCTTCGGGCTCGCATTCTGCGCGGTCTCGCTGGCGATCGTCTGGGGAACCACACTCGAACGGATCAAGTTCGGTGCATACGCGGCCTTCGCGGTCGTATTCGGAGCCCTGATCTACCCGTTGATCGCCCACGCGGTCTGGGGTGGCGGCCTCCTGTCGGACGTCGGTGGCAGGCCGGTGATGGATTTTGCCGGCTCCTCGGTAGTCCACCTGACCGGAGCCACCGCAGGCCTGGCCGGTCTCCTCCTGCTGGGAGCGAGGCGCGGCAAGTACGGGCCCGACGGAAAGCCCCGCCCCATCCCCGGTCACTCGATGCCGCTGGTCGGCCTCGGGGTGGTGATCCTCTGGATCGGGTGGTTCGGGTTCAACGGCGGCTCGACCTTCGAGAGCGCCGGAGTGTTCTTCGGAGAGGTGATGCTCAATACCCAGCTCGCCGCTGCAGCCGGAGTCATCGGGGCCAGCTTCCTGATCTATCTGAAGACCAGGGCACTCGATGTCGGCATGGCAGGCAACGGGGCGATTGCCGGACTGGTCGGGATCACGGCCGGCTGTGGATTCGTCGAGTACTGGGCCGCCCCGATCATCGGACTGATCGCCGGGTTCGTGGTGGTCTGGGGAGTCCTGACGATCGAGAAGTACCTGGACGACCCGATAGGTGCCCTTTCGGCCCACGGTCTGGCCGGCATCTGGGGCACCCTCGCCGTCGGTCTGTTCGCCTCGCCGCGCCTGATCCTGGACGGGGCAGGTCCCGGCATCTGGTACGGGATCTTCGGCAACTCGGAGGGGTTCAGCTTCGGTTCCACCCTGGGACAGTTCGGAGTCCAGACCCTCGCCGTGGTGCTGACCTTCGTGGTCGTGTTCGTGCTCTCCTACGCGGCTTTCGCGGTCATAAAGGCCATCATGGGCCTCAGGGTCCCGGCCGAGGAAGAGGACGCCGGCCTCGACATCTCGAGTCACGGGATGTACGGGTACCCGGAGGCCTTCATCCCACAGGAGGAATTCTCCCCGGGTGGCAGCTACGCCCCGATAATGGGTGCGAGCGACCCACCCCCAGGCAGTTCCACTACCAAGCCCGACCAGGACTAGGAGGAACCGGAAATGAAGAAGATCGAAGCGTTCGTAAGGCACGATGCGTTCGAGCCGATCCGGGCCGAGCTGCTGGAGAAGGGCTTCCCGTCCATCTCGATCATCGAGGCCAAGGGATCGGGTCGCCAGAAGGGGATCGTCGAGCAGTACCGCGGCTCGAGCGTGACCGTCAACGTGCGGCCCAAGCTCAAGCTCGAGATCGTCGTCGCCGATGGTGACAAGGACACCGTGGTCGAGACGATCCTGCGACACGCCCAGACCGGGGAGATCGGGGACGGAAAGATCTTCGTCAGTCCGGTCGAGGAGGCGATCAGGATCAGGACCGGTGAGCGGGGCGATGAAGTGACCCAGACCCACTCCGAGGACTAACCAAACGGCCTGGCCCGGTACCGGTCAGCCACCCCGCGCGGCAGGGCTCGGGGCCGGGTCCGGGCAGTAGCGGGTCGATACCCGGTCGGTGTAGCCTCGAGCCCGAGATGCAGCTGACGCGATTCGACCCAGACGTGGCGCCCCGGTCAGGCCGGCCGCACGCCTTCCCCTGGCTGGCGGTTCAAGATGCCTGAGCCAGGACGGCCGGGGCCGTCAGGCGGGCCAGGCGTCGAGGTCCTGGCTGGGGCGATCAGGGATTCAGGGTTGGTCGATCCCGGGGCCGGGGGCGTTGTCCTCCTGTCCGGGGGGCCCGACTCCTCGGCCCTTCTGCTCGGACTTGCCTCTGTTTTGTCCCCCTCCCGACTCGTTGCCCTCCACCTGAACTACCGGCTGCGTTCCGACTCCGGGAAGGATGAGGAGACGGCCCGGCTGCTGGCGGGGCGACTCGGGATCGAGTTCGTAGTCGAGCGGCCCGAGCGGGAGTCGGGCAATGTCCACGACTGGGCTCGCCGGATGCGCTACGAGGCGGCCGAGCGACTGAGGACGGAACGCAACCTGGACTGGGTCGCGGTGGCCCACACGATGACCGACCGGGCCGAGACGGTCCTCTACCGGTTGGCCGTGTCGCCCGGGGCCCGGGCCTTCGCTGCGATGCCGAGCCGTCAGGGCAGGGTCATCCGGCCGATCATCTCTCTCGAGCGCGAAGCCGTCCACCGGGCCGCCACCGAGGCCGGCCTCTCCTGGGTGGAGGATCCCTCGAACCTCGATCCGGGCTTTGCCCGAACGAGGATCCGCGAGGAGGTCCTGCCGGTTCTCCGGGACATCAACAGGGCGGCCGTCGTCAACCTCGACCGAACCAGGGCAGAGGTGGCCGGTCAGCTCGAGGCCCTCTCGGGGATTGCGGCCTCGGCGATGGTCGAGGATGAACTGGGCCTCCCGGCCCTGGAGATCGACACCGTCTCAGGGATGGAGCCGGCCCTGGCCCGGCAGGCACTCCGGGTCCTGGTCGAGGAGCGACTCGGCGGGCCGGCAGCGGTCCGGGAAGAGGACGTCCGGCAGACCGTCGATCTCGCCCGAAAGCCGGGCGGGGGGGAAGTCCAACTACCGGGTGGCGTATCCCTGCGAGTCGAAGGTGGCCTGGTGATTGCCGAGGTGACCGGGAGTGATGAGCCCTCTCCGGAAGAGCTCCCACTCGATCTACCGGGCCAGGTCAGCTGGGGCGGCTGGACGATCGCCTCGGAGGTCGCGGAACCACCGGTCGACCCGGGAGGGCCCCAGCTCGCGACGCTCGATGCGGCTGCTGTCGGGAGCCTGGCGGTTCGGGCGTGGCAGGAGGGAGATCGGATGCGTCCTCTCGGCCTCGGGGGCAGCCGGACGGTGCAGGACCTCTTCACCGACGCCGGACTCAGGCGCTCACTTCGTCGCCACCATCCCCTGGTGGTGGTGGACGGGGAGATCGCCTGGATTCCCGGTGTTGCGTTGGCCGACCCGTTCCGGGTCACCGACGACACCGACCGGGTGGTCCGGCTGACCGCGGGTCGTGATCGATCTGCCAGGTGAGCTTGGAGACCGGGCCGGGAACGTCTCCGTACACTGCGATCGATGAACGAGGCGGTGAACCAGGCGGTGGCCGGCGAGGTCCTGATCGAGCGCGATCGTCTGCAGGAGAGAGTCAGGCAGCTCGGTGCCGAGGTCAGTCGTGACTACGCCGGCCGTGACCTCGTGATGGTAGGTGTACTCAA
>JBBAUQ010000043.1:0-10504 GCA_040398125.1 Solirubrobacterales bacterium
CAGGAACACGCCCGAGGTGACCATGGTCGCCGCGTGGATCAGGGCCGAGACCGGGGTCGGGCCCTCCATCGCATCGGCCAGCCAGGTGTGGAAGGGCAGCTGGGCCGACTTGGCGAAGGCACCGACCAGCAACAGCAGGCAGATCGCCACGGCAACCCACTCGTTGGAGGTGAAGACCTCGGGGGCCTTCTCGAAGACGGCCCGGTACTCGATCACCCCGAGCTCGCGGAAGATCAGGATCGCGGCGAGGACGAGGCCGATGTCGCCGACCACGTTGATCACGAAGGCCTTCATGCCGGCCCGGGTCGCGGTCCGGCGTCGGTACCAGAAGCTGATCAGGGCGTATGAGGCGAAGCCGACGAAGGCCCAGCCGACGATCAGCAGGACGTAGTTGCCGGCCAGGACGAGCAGCAACATCGAGAAGACGAAGAAGTTCAGGTAGCTGAAGAAGCGGTGGTAGCCCTGGTCGGACTCCATGTAGGAGAAGGAGTAGATGTGGATCAGCGCCCCGACTCCGGTGACCACCAGGATCATGAAGAGGGCCAGTGGATCGACGTAGATACCGAGGTCGATCTTGAAGTTGCCGACGGCCGCGTACTCCCAGAGCGATGAGGCGACGTGGCGTCCCTCGGCCGGCTTCGACTGGAGTGAGAGCAAGGCCGCGACACCGGAGAGGAAGGAGAGGACGATCGCCGAGATGCCGATCGCCCCGGCCGCCCGGGCCGGGATCAGCCGGTAGGTCAGGCCGATCAGGATGGAGCCGAGCAGCGGGAAGAGCAGGACGAGCCACCCCCAGGAAGCAGCTGTCATCCCCTGAGCTCCCGCATGTCGTCTGTATCGAGCGGCACCCGGCGACGGAACATGGCGACGACCAGGCCGAGGCCGACCACGACCTCGCAGGCGGCAACCACGAGGACGATCAGGACGAAGGCCTGGCCGCCCTCATCCCCGGTCATCCGGGAGAAGGCGAGCAGGGCCAGGGCCCCGGCACCGAGCATCAGCTCGAGGCAGAGGAGCATGACGACCGGGTTGCGCCGGACCAGCAGTCCGGCCACCCCGATGGCGAACAGCAGCCCGGCCAGGATCAGGTACCACTCGATCGCCATCAGCCGGCCCCCTCGGCGTCACGCCTTCGCCCGGCCAGCACAATCGCCGCCACGGCAGCGACCAGCAGGAGTAACGAGGCGACCTCGAAGGCGATCAGGAAGTCCTCCAGCAGGAGCGTCCCGACCGAGGCAGGCGTGCCGAAGCCGGCCTCCAGCTCGGCCTTGCCCTCGGTGCCGAGCGCGGTCAGTGAGGAGCCGAGCACGGCGATCGATATCTGGATGAACAGCAGGCCGGCCAGGATCGGCCCGAGGACCCTGAGCTGGGGTGCCGGGTCGAACACCGCCTCGCGGATCCCGCCGACGTAGGCGGCGACGAATACGTAGATCACCATCACGGCCCCGGCGTAGACCACGATCTGGGCGGCCGCCAGGAACTGGGAGCGGAGCAGGAGGAATAGGCCGGCGAGGAAGACGAGGTGGACGACCAGCGAGAGCACGCTGTAGAAGGGGTTTCGCAGGAAGATGACGCCCAAGGCCCCACCGAGCGCGCCGATCGCGCCCACGAAGAAGGCAAACTCGACCACTACTCGCCCTCGCGCCTCAACGGGGTGCGCTCTACGGGCTCGGCGAGGAGCATTTCCTTGGTGAAGATCAGGTCGGAGCGGTTGTAGTCGGCCATCTCGTAGTCGTGGCCCATGGTGATCGCGTCGAACGGGCAGGCGAGCTCGCAGTAGCCGCAGAAGATGCAGCGCGAGAGGTTGATCTCGTAGACGGCGGCGTAGCGCTCACCGGCCGAGACCCGATTGTCGGGTTCGTTCTCGGCGGCGACCACCCGGATGCACTGGGCCGGACAGGCCGCCGCGCAGAGCGAGCAGCCGACGCACTTCTCCAGCCCGTCCTCGAACCGGTGGAGCTTGTGGCGCCCCCGGAAGCGGGGGTAGACGGCCGTCTTGTCCTCGGGGTACTGGATCGTCACCGGCCGCTCGAACATCCTGGCCATGGTCGTGCGAAGCCCGCGCAGGGTCTCACCGAAGGCCCGGTAGGCCCCGCCGGCCCCGCCCGGCTCGGGACCGCGCGGGACGACCTTGATCTCGTCCGGACGGATGCTCACCAGACCACCACCAGGATCGCGGTGACCAGGACGTTCAAGGTCGCCAGCGGGATCAAGACCTTCCAGCCGAAGCTCATCAGCTGGTCGTAGCGAAAGCGCGGCAGGGTGGCCCTGATCCAGATGAAGAAGAAGGTGATCACGGCCATCTTGGCCAGCATCCAGATCGGGTCCAGCCAGGAAGGCCCGGGGCCCATCCAGCCACCGAGGTACATGGTCGAGGTGATCCCGGCGATGATCAGGATCTCCATGTACTCGGCGAAGAAGTAGGAGCCGAACCGCATGCCGCCGTACTCGGTGCTGTAGCCGGCGACCAGCTCGGCGTCGGCCTCGGGCAGGTCGAACGGGACCCGGTTGGTCTCGGCGAACCCGGCGATCAGGAAGATCAGGAAGCCGACCACCTGGGGCACGATGAACCAGATCTCGCCCTGGGCCTTGACGATGTCGACCAGGGAGAGTGATCCGGCCATCAGCACCACGCCCAGCAGGGAGAGGCCCATGGCGAGCTCGTAGGAGATCAGCTGGGCGGCCGAGCGCATCGCCCCGAGGAAGCTGTACTTGGAGCCCGAGGCCCAGCCACCGAGCAGCAGCCCGTAGAAGGCGAGTGCCCCGAAGGCGAAGAAGTAGAGGATGCCGATCGGCACGTCGATCCCGTAGAAGCCGACCCCGCCCTGGACGTCGCCGAAGGGCAGGATGGCGAGGATCAGGACGGCCGAGAGGATCGAGAGCGCCGGGGCGATCTCGTAGAGGAAGGGGACGGCTCCCTTGGGCCGGAAGCCCTGCTTGGAGAGCAGCTTGCCGACGTCGGCCAGGGGCTGGAGCGCGCCGTAGGGACCGACCCGGTTGGGGCCGAATCGCTGCTGGAAGCGCCCGAGCAGCTTGCGTTCGGCGAGCAGCACGACCGGGACGATGCTGAGGATGACCACGAAGATCACCAGTGACTTGACGATCATCACCCAGGTTGCCTCGACGAACCCGGTGTCGGCGAGGATGAAGGGGACGCTCAAGACGCCTCTCCCGGTTCGGCCGCGGCATCGGCGCCGGCGGTGACCAGCTCGACCCGGATCTCGGGCGGGCCGATCTCGACCGGGACGGGACCGCCGTCGACCAGGGCGTTGGCGTTTTCGGCCAGGGTGCCCTCGATCATGAAGCAGACGCCCTCGTCGAGGCTGCCGCGAACGGCCACCGTGGCGTTGACGGCCCGGTCACCGGCCCGGACCGAGACCTCGTCACCCGTGGACAGACCGAGTCGGGTCGCGTCGGCACCCGAGATCTCGAGCCGCTGGGCCGGGATCAGGAAGTTCAAGGCCGGGCTGAGGTCGGTCGTTGAGTCGGCCCAGAGGTCCCGGTAGGTACCGAGGACGAGACTGCCTTCGGCCGCCTTGCGACTGCCCCCACCGTTGCTACTGGCCGGAGCCGATCCATTGGCGGTCGGCGGCGGGGCCTCCGCCCCTCCCCCACCGAAGCTCGCGGCCTCGGGGCGGTCCTGCCACCTGACCCCCCGGCCACCGATCTCGGCGTCGGTCAGGCCGGCGTAGAAGGGGACTGCCTCGGTGACTGCGGCCAGTGCCGAGGGGGCCGAGTCGATCCCCGTCTCCAGCCCGAGCTCGGCCGCGATCTCGGCCAGGACGAGCCAACCGGCCCGGATCTCACCCGGCCGGCGGGCCGAAGGCCGGACGCGCTGGATCCGGCCGTCGGGATGGGTGACGGTCGCGTCCTTCTCGGCATGGCTTTCCAGGGGGAAGAGGACGTCGGCGAACTCGGTCGAGTCATTCGCGGAGAGGGAGAAGGCGATTACGTGATCGGCGGCCTCCAGCGCCCGGCGCCACCCCTCGGTGTCAGGCAGGTCGCGGAGCGGATCGACCCCGAACAGGATGAGCGCCCGGATGTCCCCGGCCTCGAGTCCCTCACGAATGGCCTCGACATCACGGCCGGAGTCGACCGCGGTCAGGCCGGGCCCGGCGTCAGGCAGGCAGCCGACCTCCATGAGGCCCCGTCCGTTGGCGATGTCGGGGATCGCGATGAGGCCGGACTCCGCTGACTCGGCCAGGCCGGACGCCCGGGCCAGCCTCGCCAGGGCGGCGAGGGCCTCGGCACCGCGGTCCCCGGTGGCGATCCGTTCACCCCAGACGATCACCATGTCATCGGCCTCGCGGACGAGTCCGGCGAGGCCGTCCTCCTCCCCGGCCTCGACCCGGGAGGCAAGGTCTTCCAGCCACTCGGCGGCCGCACCGGGGCGGTAGCGGGCCACCTCGGTGGCGCCGCCGTCGAGGGCACTGGGCCGGTCGGTGGCGACGGCCAGGGAGGTCCCGTGACGGCGCACGGCCTTGCGCACCCTGAGGTCGAAGGAAGGTGCCGACTGGATCGGGTCGGTACCGACCACCAGCACGAGGTCGGCCGTGTCGATGTCGGCCGTCCGGGCCGCGAGATCGGGGGCGAACAGCTCGATGGCGGCCGAGCGGTCAATTCCGGGGGCGAGGCGGGAGTCGATGTCGGCCGAGCCGAGGACCTGACGGGCGATCAGCTGGACCAGGAAGCCCTCTTCATTGGAGGCATCACCGACCAGGGCCGCAGTGGCCGAGCCGGCCTCGGCCAGGCCGGCGACGGCGAGCTCGATCGCCTCGCCCCACTCGGAGGGGATCGCCTGGCCCTCGGACTGGAGCACCGGGTTTAGGACCCTGTCCGGGGAGTACATCGCCTGGAAGCCGTAGCGACCCTTGTCGCAGAGCCAGCCGTCGTCGACCTCGGGGTTCTCACGGTCGAGCACCCGCTTGACCTGCTCGTCGCGGACGGTGAAGCTGACGTTGCACTGGCTCGGGCAGAGCGTGCAGACCGACCCGCCCTGCTCGATGTCCCAGGGCCGGGCCTGGAAGCGGTAGGTGTAGGAGGTCAGCGCGCCGACCGGGCAGAGCTCGGTGATGTTGCCGGTGAAGGGTGCGATGTACGGGCGCTCGTCGAAGGTGCCGACAATCGTCCGGTCTCCCCTCTCCAGCAGCTGGAGCTGTGAGTCCTCGGCGACCTCCTGGCTGAACCGGACGCAGCGGTAACAGAGGATGCACCGCTCACGGTCGATCCCGATCAGGGGCGAGAGCGGCACCGGCTTCTCGAAGTGGCGCTTGTTGTCGACGAAGCGGTTGCGGTCCGGCCCCCAGCCCATCGAGATGTCCTGGAGGGGGCACTCGCCGCCCTTGTCACAGACCGGACAGTCGAGCGGGTGGTTGACCAGGAGGAACTCGACGACCGCGTTCTGGGCCTCCTTGACCTGCTCGGTCTGGGTGTGGACGACCATGCCGTCACGGACCGGTGTGGAGCAGGAGGTCTGGAGCTTGGGGATGCCCTCGATCTCGACCAGGCACATCCGGCAGGCGCCGACCGGGTCTCCGAGCTTGGGGTCGTAACAGAAGAAGGGGATCTCGACGTCGCCGTCCTTGGCGGCGTCGATCAGCATCACGCCCTCGTCGGTCTCGATCTCGCGACCGTCGACCGTGATCGTCACCCGGTTCGGGGTCGGCCTAGCCACTCGATACCTCACCGGGAAGGGGCCTGCCCTGGAGCGGCAGGCGCTCCCACGGGGCCTGGCCCGAGCCGTTGCCGTTGCCACCGCCGTTGGTGGCACCGTTGACATCCAGGGGCAGCGCTGCGGCGGCCGCCTCGGCGATCACCTGCTCGAACTCGTCCCTGAACTTCCTGACCATCGCGCTGACCGGCATCGCCATCGAGTCACCGAGCACGCAGAGACAGTTGCCGACGATGTTGTCCTGGACCGAGGTGATGATGTCGAGGTCCATCGGGGTCGCCTCACCGCGAACGACGCGCTCGAGCATCTTCACGGTCCAGTTGGTCCCCTCGCGGCAGGGGGTGCACTTGCCGCAGGACTCGTGGTGGTAGAAGCGGGCCGTCCGGAGCGCCATGTGGGGGATCGAGACGTTGTCGTCGGCGACGATGATCGACCCCGAGCCGAGCATCGAGCCGGCGTCGGCCATCGCCTCGAAGCTGTAGGGCAGGTCGAGGCAGTCGGGGGTGAGCACCGGTGAGGAGGAGCCACCGGGGTAGAAGGCCTTGATCGAGTGGCCCGGCAGGGGGCCGCCGGCCAGGTCGTCGATCAGCCCGCCGACCGGCACGCCGAGCTCGACCTCGTAGTTACCCGGTCGTGTCACCCCGCCCGAGACCGAGACGACCTTGGTGCCGGGGGACTGCTCGGTCCCGAAACTGCGGAACCACTCGGGCCCGTTGGCGATGATGTGGCTGACATTGCTGAGGGTCTCGACGTTGTTGATCAGGGTCGGCTTGCCGTAGAGCCCCTTGACGGCCGGGAAGGGAGGCTTCAGGCGGGGGTTGCCGCGCTTTCCTTCAAGGGCGTCGAGCAGGGCGGTCTCCTCGCCACAGATGTAGGCGCCGGCACCGCGGTGGACGGTCAACTCGAGATCGAAGCCGGAGCCGCAAATGTCACGGCCGAGGAATCCGGCCCCGTAGGCCTCCTCGATCGCCCGGTCGAGGATGTCGGCCTGGCGGTCGTACTCGCCCCGGATGAAGATGAAGGCGTGGCCCGAACCGGCGGCGTAAGCCGAGATCGCGATGCCCTCGATCAGCTGGTGGGGATTCCGCTGCATGAGCTCGCGGTCCTTGAAGGCGCCGGGCTCGGACTCGTCGGCGTTGCAGCAGATGTACTTGGTCTCATCGCCGTGCGGCAGGAAGGAGACCTTCTTGCCCATCGAGAAACCGGCCCCTCCCCGGCCCCTCAGTCCCGAGTCCTCGAGTTCCTGGACGATCGTCTCGGGGTCCATCTCCCGGACGGCCCGCTCGAGCGTCTCGTAGCCGCCGAAGGAGCGGTAGCCCTCGAGCGTCGCCAGGGCCGGGTCGTCGGCGTGGCGGAGCAGGATCCTGGTCTCGTGGACGGGCTCGGTCACCGGTTCGGCCCCTTGGCGTTCAGCACGGCCGGGTTGTCGGTCGAGTCCGGTCCGCCGGGCAACGGCCTCTCGGCGAGGGCCTTGTCGGCCGGGACGTCGCCGCCGGAGCGGAGGGCGGCGACGATCAAATCGACGTCACCGTCGTCGAGCGGACCGAAGTAGCGCTCGTCGACCGAGGCCATCGGGGCCAGGTCACAGGCCCCGAGGCACTCGAAGCCCGAGACGAAGAACTCACCATCAGGCGAGACCGTGCCCCCGTGGGCTGCCCCTGCCGGATCGCACCCGGTGGCCTCGCAGAACTGGGCGAGCAGCTCGTCACCGCCGCGCATCCAGCAGGAGATGTTGGTGCAGACCCTGACCTGGTGGCGACCGGCCGGCTCGAGGAAGAAGAGGTCATAGAAGCTGGCCACCGACTCCAGGTAGGCCGGGGTGACCCGCATCACGGCTGCGGCCTGGCGGATCCCCTCCGGAGTGCACCAGCCGTAGAGCCGCTGGACCGCCCAGAGCGCCGGGATCGAGGCAGAGTGGCGGTCCGGGTACCGGGCCATCGAACGCTCGATCGTCTCCTGGAGCTCGGCAGGACAGTCGACCTCGGAGAGTTCGGGGATCTCCTCGGGCGGCTCGGTCGGATGCCGCCCGACCGTGTTGGCCCGGTCGACCGGCAGGCCGGCCGAGCGGAACTCGTCACCGGGCAGATGGGGCGGATCGAGGGCCGTCACCGGTCGATCCCCCCGAGGATCGGGTCGAGCATGGCCAGGGTCTGAATCAGGTCGGCGACGTACTCGCCGATCGTCATGTCCCTGAGCGCCTGGAGGTTGATGAAAGAGGGGTCGCGGAAGTGGACGCGGGAGGGCTTCGAGCTGCCGTCGGCCACCACGAAGCAGCCGAGTTCGCCGCGGGGGGACTCGATCGCGTTGTAGACCTCGCCGGGCTCGACCCTGAAGCCCTCGGTCACCAGCTTGAAGTGGTGGATCAGCGACTCCATCGAGGTCGAGAGCTCGGAGCGCGGCGGCAGCACGTACTTGCGGTCATCGGCGATCCAGGGGCCGTCGGGCAGGCCGTCGAGGCACTGCTCGACGATCTTCAGCGACTCCTTCATCTCGGCCAGCCGGACCCGGTAGCGGTCATAGCCGTCACCGACCGTGCCTACGGGGATGTCGAAATCGAGCTCGTCATAGACCAGGTAGTGGGCCTCCTTGCGAAGGTCCCACGGATCACCGGCAGCCCTCAGCAGGGGGCCGGTGACGCCTAGCTCGACCAGCCGCTCGCGCGGGACGATCCCGAGGCCCTTGGTCCGCATCAGGAAGATCTCGTTGCGATCGAGCAGGGCCTCGTACTGGGAGATGCCCCGGCGCAGGGTCTCGATCAGGTCACGGGCCTTCTTCTCCCAGCCGAGGGGGATGTCCTCGGCCACACCACCGACCTGGAAGTAGCGGGTGTGCATACGCTGGCCGGTCGACATCTCGAACATGTCGAGCACCCGGTCGCGGTCCCTGAAGCAGTAGAAGTAGACGCTCATCGCACCGATGTCCAGGGCGGTCGTCCCGAGCCAGACCAGGTGTGAGTGGAGGCGGTTCAGCTCGAGGTGGAGGACCCTCAGGTACTGGGCCCGGCGCGGTATCTCCAGCCCGATCAGTTGCTCGACCGCACCGCAGAAGGCCTGCATGTTGAAGAAGTAGGAGAGGTAGTCCATCCGCTCGACGAACGGGATGACCTTCCAGTAGTTCATCGACTCGCAGGACTTCTCGATTCCGGTGTGGACGTAGCCGATGATCGGCTTGAGGTCCTTGACGACCTCGCCCTCGAGGTCGACAAGCAGCCGCAGGACGCCGTGGGTCGCCGGATGGTGCGGCCCCATGTTGACGGTCATCATCTCCTGCTCGGGTTCGAGCTCGACCGTGACCCCCGGTCCGACTCCCTCGATCTCGCCAACCACCTCGGTGGCCGTCTTGTCCTCGCTCAACTGCGCCACCTCACTGCCACCAGCCCGGGTTGGAGACCTCGTCACGGGTGAAGATCACCGGCTCGCCCCCGATCGGGAAGTCGCGCCGCTGGGGGTGGCCCTCGTAGTCCTCCGGCATGAGGATCCGGCGGAGGTCGGGGTGGCCCCGGAAGACGATGCCGAAGAAGTCGAAGGCTTCGCGTTCCTGGAAGTCGGCGGTCGGGAACAGCTCGACGCAGGAGTCGATCTCGGGCAGGAGGTCGGCCGCTCCGGCCGGGCCGCCGTTGGACTGGAAGACCTCGCCGTTGGAGCGGGCGGCAGCGGCCGGATCGGCCAGCAGGGCCTTCACCCGGATCCGCTCGTAACGCTCACGGTTCAGCAGCTCGTAGTGGACCGCGAAGCGGGGGTGGGCCGGAAGGTAGTCGGCGGCCAGCAGTGCCGAGAGGAAGGTGTACTCCTGGCCGGGGGTGTCCCGCAGCCAGGTCAGCACTGCCAGCACATGTTCGGGATCGATCACCAGAGCGGCCTGGCCACGGTCGTAGTTGGTGTCGAGGACCGCCCCGGGGGTCTCGCGGTTGATCTCGGCGAGGATCAGCTCGAGTCCGGCCGCGTCAGGCACCGAGCGCCTCCCTTGCCCGACGGTAGGCCTCGAGGGCCTCTTCGGAGGGCCTGGAACCGGCGCCGCCCCTGGCCCACTCCTCGGTGCCCTGGGCGTTGTAGCGGGTGCGCCAGCCCGGGTCGGGATGTCCCATGATCTTTCGCTGGAGCTTGTTGAAGCCGTAGATCAGCGCCTCGGGCCGGGGCGGGCAGCCCGGCACGTGGACGTCGATCGGCATGAACTTGTCGGCACCCTGGACCACGGCGTAGTTGGCGAACATCCCGCCGCTGGAGGAACAGGCCCCCATCGAGATCGCCCACTTGGGTTCGAGCATCTGGTCATAGATCCGCCGGACGACCGGGGCCATCTTGATCGAGACCCGGCCCGAGAGGATCAGCAGGTCGGCCTGGCGAGGGGAGGCCCGGAAGGCCTCGGCCCCGAAACGGGCGATGTCGTAGCGGGGCGAGACAGTCGACATCATCTCGATCGCGCAGCAGGCCAGGCCGAAGGTCGCCGGGAAGATCGAGTTGGCCCGGGCGACGTTCAGGACCTTCTCGAGGGAGGTGGTCAGCACCCGCTCCTCGACGTACTCGTCGAGGTCGGCCCCCTCCATGTCGCCCCGCAGCATGTCGCGGGCCTTCAGCTGGCGGGCCCGGAACTCCTCGGGACTCGAGGGCTGGTCGAGCGGCGGCCGGTTACCGACCTTGCGGCGTTCTACTTCCAATCCAGTGCCCCCTTCTTCCACTCATAGAGCAGGGCGACGGCTAGCGGAAGGATGAAGACGATGATCGCCCCGAGGACGTAGGCCGATTCGGTCGAGGTGAGGATCGCGGCGACCGGGTAGAGGAAGACGACCTCGATGTCGAACAGGATGAAGAGCATCGCCACGAGGTAGAAGCTGAC
>JBBAUQ010000044.1:0-10399 GCA_040398125.1 Solirubrobacterales bacterium
CCCCCCGAAGTAGAGGACCAGGCCCATCCGGACGACGTTGCGGGCGGCCTCGGTGTCGCCGTCGATCGCCACCTGGACCGAGGGCGAGATCTCGAAGTCAGAGCGATCCCGGCCGCCCTTCTCGAGTCCGATCTCGATGTGCTCGCCCCAGGCTTCCTGGAACCGGTCGACGCTGAAGAAGATCGGGATCCAGCCGTCGGCTATCTCGGCCGCGATCTCGACCGATTTACGTCCGATCGCCCCGAGGAAGACCGGGATGTAGTTTCGCTCCGGCCTGAAGTTCAGCTTCAGGGGCTTGCCCTGACCGTCCGGAAGGGGCAACTGGTAGTGCTCGCCCTGATGGTCGAGGGGTCCCTCACGGGCGATGATCTCCCTGACGACCTCGACGTACTCCCTGGTGCGGCCCCACGGCTTCGCGTAGGGAACCCCGTACCAGCCCTCGGAGACCTGGGGTCCGGACGGCCCGAAGCCGAACATGAACCGGCCGTTGGAGAGCTTGTCGATCGTCGCCCCGGCCATCGCCGCCGCAGCCGGGGGACGGGCCGGAACCTGCATGATTGCGGCACCGAGGTTGATCTTCTCGGTCTGACCGGCGAGCCAGGCGAGCACGCTGACCACGTCGGATCCGTAGGACTCGGCCACCCAGACCGATTCGTAACCGACCCCCTCGGCGAATCGGACCGCCTCCAGGGCATCGTCTCCCTGTGGGCCGATTCCCCAGTAACCGAGGTAGAGACCGAGCTTCAGCGACATGGCGGGCCACTATATAGCGCCCGGACGGGGGCCGGGTCCAGGCCCCATCCCGCCGCCCAAGTGGTCACAATCGCGGAATGGCGGAGCAGGTCATAGAGCCCCCCACCCCCCAGGGTCTCTCCCGGAAGGAGGCCCGTGCCCGCCTCAAGGAACTCGGTCCGGTCGGCGATCCCTCCTCGCGATCGACGGCAAGCATCGTCTTCGGCAACGTCTTCACCCTGTCCAACGCGATAATCGGGGTCTTCTTCGTGCTGATCCTCTCGCTCAGCCTGTGGGCCGACGCGATATTCGGGGTGATCGCGATCATCAACACCTGGATCGGCATCCGCCAGGAGCTGAAGGCCAAACGGACCCTCGACAGACTCGCCGTCCTGGTTGCCCCCCGGGCGACCACGATCAGGGAGGGTGAGCCGGTCGAGCTGTTGGCCAGCGAGGTCGTTCCGGGGGACCTGGTCAGACTCGAACCGGGGGACCAGGCGGTGGCCGACGGCACCGTCGTCTCCAGTCGGGGGCTCACCCTCGACGAGGCCCTGTTGACCGGCGAGGCCGATGGGATCAGGAAGTCCGAGGGTGACGAGGTTCTCTCTGGCTCCTTCGTGACGGCCGGGTCCGGGTTCTGCGAGGTGACCGCGGTCAGGGAGGAGAGCTACGCCGGACGCCTCTCCGGTGAGGCCCGGACCTTCCGCCACCCGCCGGCACCGCTCCAGATGGAGGTCAACCGGGTGATCGTCGCCTGTACCTGGACCCTGGTTCCCCTGGCCGTCCTGCTGATCGGCTCACTCAGGTTGCGCGAGGTCGGACTGGTCGAGGCCGCCCAGACCGCGACCGCCGGCCTGATCACCCTGATCCCCGAGGGGCTCGTCCTCTTGATGAGCGTGACCTTCGCCGTGGCCGCTGTCTCACTGGCCAGACGACAGACGCTGGTTCAACAGATGAGCGCCACCGAGTCCCTCTCCTCGGTGGACACCATCTGCCTGGACAAGACCGGAACCCTGACCGACGGACGGCTGGAGGTGGTCGGGATCGAGGCGGCAACCGAGGGGGCCGAGGCAGTGATCGCCAGGTTCGCCGCCAGCGCCGGGGAACGAAACCGGACGCTCGAGGCGATCGCCCGGGAATACCCCGGCCAGCCCGAACCGGTCACCGACGAGATCGAGTTCTCCTCCGAGTGGAAGTGGAGCGGACTCTCCTGGAACGGCGGCCAGGAGACCGAGACAGTGGTTCTCGGTGCCCCGGACGTGCTGGTCGAGAGCGGCGCCCTGCAGCTGGACGGGCAGCTTGCCGAACGGCTCCGGGTCGAGACCGAGGCCGGACGCCGGGTGGTTGCCCTGGGCAGGTCGAACGCCGCCCTACCGTCCGATGGAGGGAGCGGGCCGCCGCCGACCCTAGAGCCGGTCGCCCTGGTGGTGATGGAGGAGAGCCTCCGCCCCGGTGTCGTCGAAACCCTGGAGCTGATGCGAAGCGAGGACGTCTCGCTGAAGCTGATCTCGGGCGATGCCGAGGCGACGGTGCTCGCAGTCGCCGGCCAGGTCGGCATCCCGACCGACTCGGGGGTGGTTCTCGGCAGGGACCTACCCGAGGATCCCGAGCAGTTGGCCGAGATCGCCACCGGCAACACGATCTTCTGCCGGATCAGGCCGGAACAGAAGAAGGCCCTGGTCGAGGCGCTCTCGGCCTCGGGTCGCTACACGGCGATGATCGGAGACGGGGTGAACGACGTTCCGGCGCTCAAGGGGGCCCGGATGGCAGTCGGGATGGGCTCGGGAAGCCAGGTGACCAAGAGCATCGCCGACATGGTCCTGTTGGACGATGACTTCGGCCGCCTGCCGGAGGCGGTCGCCGATGGTCGGCGGATCGCCCGGAACATCCACCGGCTCGGTCGGCTCTACCTGACCAAGACGGTCTATGCGGCCGCCCTGATCCTGCTGGTCTCGGTACCGGGGTTCGCCTTTCCCTTCCTGCCTCGCCAGCTGACCCTGGCCGCCCTGCTGACGATCGGCATTCCCTCGTTCGTGCTCGCCCTGGCACCGAGCGACGGCCCGCTGTACCGGGGACATCTGCTCCGGGCCCTGGGCGCGTTCGCCCTGCCGGCCGGGCTCTCGATTGCCCTGGCGACCATCTTCTCCTTCCTGATGGTCGATCAGGTCTTCGGCGGTTCACTGGACGAGGGACGCACGGCGGCCACCACCACCCTGGTCATCCTGGGGCTGAGTTTCGTCCTCCTGCTGGAACGTGGTCCCGGCCGCGAGCACATCTCGATCCAGAGCTACATGCTGGCGATGATCGCCGGCCTGGGCGCCCTGTTCGCCGGGATCCTGGCGATCCCCCAGCTGAGGGACCTCTTCGAGATGACGGTGATGAGCGGCGCCGAGTGGTTCCTGTCGATGCTGTCGGCCGCCCTCGGCCTGGTGGTAGCCAGTCTGCTCTGGAGACTGCCGATCTTCCAGGAGTGGGAATCACCCGGCGAGACCGAGGCCCCACCCCTGGAAAGGTGAACCTGTGCCCGGCGTTACCGGGCTAGACCCGCTCGACCAGCATGGCCTCGCCCTGGCCCCCTGCGACACACATGGTCTCGATCCCGAACTGGTGGTCATCGGTCTCCATGACGTTCAGGAGCGTTCCCATGATCCGGGCACCGGTCATCCCGAACGGGTGACCGAGGGCGATCGCCCCGCCGTGGGTGTTCAGCTTCTCCATAGGGATCCCTACCTCCTCGGAGATCGGGATCACCTGGGCTGCGAAGGCCTCGTTCAGCTCGACCACGTCGATCTCGTCGATCGTCATGCCGGCACGATCGAGCAGCTTGGTCACGGCCGGTATCGGGGCCACGCCCATGAACTCCGGTTCGTTGCCAGCCGTAGCCGAGGTGATGATCCGGGCCCGCGGGGTCAGCCCGAGCTCCTTCGCACGGGTGTCGCTCATGATCAGAACGGCGGCCGCACCGTCATTCAGCGGGCATGAGTTGCCGGCAGTCACGCCACCGCCGCCGAAGGCCTCCGGCAGCTCGCCCAGCTTCTCCAGGGTAGAGCTGGCCCGCGGACCGTCATCCTTGTCGACGACGGTTCCGTCGGGGAGGGTCACCGCGACGATCTCGCGATCGAAGAAGCCGTCCTCCTGGGACTTGACCGCCAGCTCCTGGGAGCGCTGGGCGTACTCGTCCATGGCCTCGCGGGTCACGCCGTACTTCTCGGCCACGTTGACCGCGGTCAGGCCCATGTCGATGTAGGCGTTGGGCTGGCCGTCGTTGCCGAGCAGATCTTCGTGCTGGTCTTCCTCGCCTGCCGAGCGAGCGCCGGCGATCTCGGTCCGGGCGTTGAACTGGCTGACGAACTCGACCCCGGCACCGATGTAGATGTCGCCTTCGCCGTTCTTGATCGCGTTCGAGGCGTGGCGGATCGCGTCGAGGCTCGAGGCGCAGTAACGCGAGATCGTCACACCGGTCGTCGCCCTGGTCAGCTGGTTGGAGAGCAGGACCATGATCCGGGCAAGGTTGTAGGCCTGCTTGCCCTGGGGCATGCCTACCCCGCAGAAGAGCTCCTCGACTTCCTCGGCCGGGACCTCCGGGTTGCGCTCCAGGAGCTGGTCGACGACCCAGGCTCCGAGGTCATCCGGCCGCAGCTGCGAGAGGGAACCCTTGAAGGCTCGACCTATCGGGGTCCGGACTGTGTCAACGATTACGGCTTCGGGCATTGAGCGCTTCTCCTTGGTGCGTCTCGGCCTCCGGTCTGTCTGATTCGCCAGGGCCTGTTGTGGTCAGACCGCCAACTTAGTGAACTTTGCCGGGCCGGGCGGGTAGATTGCCCCTGATGCCCGATCGACCCCGACAGGGAAAGGCCCCGGCCACCCCCGGCAATCCCCCACGCAAGGCCGTATCCAAGCCACCGACCGCGGCGAAAGAACCGGACGTCAAGACCCGCCTGGATGGCCAGCGGGGGTGGCTCAATGAGATAGACCGGTCGCTGAAGAAGCGCTCCCTGATCGCCCTGGTGCTCACCTGCCTGGCCATCGGAGCCGGGGCTGCTGCGATCTACATCGCGATCTCGAATAACAACAAGAATTCGGAACGGATCGATGCCCTCGAGACCCGGGTCGAGGCCCTCGAAGCTGCAGCCGGTACGACCGCGACCCCTGAGGCGACCGTTCCCGAGACGACCGAACCGGGGGCCACCGAGGAAACGGCCCCGGTACTCCCCGACACCGGGACTACGGAACCCGACCCCCTCAGCCCGGAGGCAGCCCCCTAACGACCGGGGAGGTTCGGCCAGATGTCTGAATCGATCCTTTACGAAGAGGCGGGACATCCCGGCGTGCGGCTGCTGAGGATCGATCGCCCCGGGAAGATGAATGCGATAGGCCCGAACGAGGCCCGCGGTCTCTCACGAGCGATCTCATCCTTTGGGCAGGATGATTCCGCCCGGGTGCTGGTGATCACCGGCTCAGGGCCGGAGGCCTTCTGTGCCGGAGCCGACCTGGAAACCGTGGCCGCCATGGCCGGGGTCGGCGAAGGCGAGCCTCTCTTTGCCACGGAGAATCCTGCCGACCCCCGCTCGCCCGCCGCGGGAAACATCGGACCGACCCGGCTGCACGATCTCTACAAACCGGTGATCGCCGCGGTCAACGGAGTCGCCTACGCGGGCGGACTGGAGTGGGCCTGCTTTGCCCACCTGAGGATCGCCGACCGTCACGCCTCCTTCGGCGTCACCAACAGGCGTTGGGACATAGGCCTGGGTGACGGTGGCACCCAGCGGCTCCCCCGAATCATCGGCCTCGGTCGGGCCCTGGACCTGATCATCACCGGCAGGGTCATCGATGCAACCGAGGCGTTCGAGATCGGGCTGGTGAATGAAGTGGTCCCGAGCGGCTCCTGCCTCGAACGCTCCCTGGAACTCGCCGCCCAGATAGCCGAGCTCCCCCGGGAATCCCTGACGGCCGACCTCGAGGCGACCATGCGCGGGCAGGGACTCCCCCTGCCGGAGGGCCTCGAGGTCGAACGTGAGTGCTTCGACAGGTCCCTTGGGAGGGCGGCGCTGGGCGATGGCGTCACTCGATTCCTCAGCCGCGACCACCCCGACCTGGATCGGGACCGGCCGACCACCGATCCCCGTCGACGGGCCTATGCCGTGGCCGTCGCGGCTCACGAGGGCCAGAGCGACCGCTACGGCAGGGGAGATTTCATCAGGCATCCGGTTGGCGTTGCCGATCTCTGCAGCCCCCTCGGTGATCCGACCCTCGAGGTCGCTGCCTACCTGCATGACGTGCTCGAGAAGACCGATTTCGAGCGTGAACGGCTGGAGCAGGAGTTCGGGGCCGAGATGGTGGCGATGGTCGAGGCGCTCGGACAGGACACCGGGATCCCCGACAGACAGGATCGTCGCCGTGAACACCGCGCCCGGGTCGGGGCAGCCGATCGACGGGTTCGGATCGTCTACCTCAACGACCGCAGGGACGGCATCCTCACGTTGAGCGAGCGGATCCAGGCCGGTGACCCCGGTGCCCGGGAGACCGCACTGTCAAAGCTGGATGCCTGGAGGGGCGACCTCGAGGCGATTCGGGAAATGGAGGATCTGCCTCCCGATCTCATCGAGCGGCTCGAGGAGGAGTTCGAGATCCTCGCCGGGCTGGTTGGCCCTGGAGGGGCTCCAGAACATGGGACCCCCGACGGCTCGGCTGCGGGGTAACAGGATCTAAACCTCTGGCCTTCCGGTCGCTCCTAGGCTCGGCCCATGAACGAGCAAGGTATTGACAGGGGCGACAGGGCCCCCGGGAAAGAGATAGCCACGACCTCCCGTTCGACGACCTGGGCAGGTCGCATCGCCGGGGGAGCTGCGCTCACCGGTGTGCTGGTGATCGGGGGCTCGGCGTTCGAGGCCCTCCTGGCCACCGGCCTGGGGATGGCCGTGGCCGAGCTTGCATGGTCACGCGGAACCGTGAAACGCTTGCGGCGCCATGCCCCCGGAAAGCCCGACCGAGACCTCCAGCCTTTCCCCGGCCAAGCTCCCTGAGGGAACTTTTGGCCGGTACTTCACCCGGCTGATCACCTTCCGGCGGATGGAGGTCGTCAGCCTCTTCCACTCGACCGTCTACCTCGCCCTTCTGGTCTCGGCCTTCCTGCTCGGCGGCCCCCAGCCCTGGACCTTCATCTTCGGACTGACCCACGGGATCATCTGGATCCTGATGTCGTTGACCAGCGTCCTGGCCGTCCATTACCGGGTGATCAACCTGCGACTCGCGGTCGCAATCTCCGTTCTCGGGTGTATTGCTCCCTTCTTCGGTTCGGCCGAGTTCCTGAGACAGTCGAGGGCAGCACGGCTGGCGACGGCAGCCGGTGGGGACAGCTCCTGACCGCCCGATCCCTAGCCGTTTCAGGCGCCTCGCTCGACGGCAGGACCGTGGACCTGGTCGCCACCGACGGACTGATCACCGGGATCGGTCCCGGCCTCGACCTGAGCGGAGTCGATCAAGTGATCGACGGTACCGACCGCATCCTCGCCGCCTCCTTGATCAACGGGCACACCCACGCGGCGATGGCGATCCTCAGGGGCCGCGGCGGCGACCTGCCGCTCGATCGCTGGCTGCAGGAGGTCATCTGGCCACTCGAACGGGAACTCTCGGGCGAAGACATCTACTGGGGAACGAGGCTCGCCTGCATCGAGATGGCCCGCAACGGGGTCTCGAAGTTCTGGGACATGTACTGGCACTCGGCCGACGTGGCGCGGGCTGTCAGGGACGCCGGGCTCCGGGCCGTCGCCGGTCCGGTGATCCTCAGTCTCCCCGACGGTCCCGATCCGGCGGCAGCGGAGGCCTCGCTGATAGAGGACCTCGACCGGATCACCGAGATGGGTCCGATGGTCGAGGCCGCGATCGCGCCCCACGCGATCTATACGGTCGGCCCCGATCGCCTGTCTGGCCTCGCTGCGCTGGCCGAAGACCGGGGCCTGCCGGTCCACATCCACCTGTCCGAGACCGAGAAGGAGGTGCTCGACTGCATCTCTGAACACGGGCTGCGCCCGGCCTTCTACCTGGATCGGCTCGGCCTGCTCGGGCCCGGGACCGTGCTGGCGCACGGTGTCTGGCTGGACGAGGACGAGCTCGGCCTGATCGCCGAAAGAGGCGCGACGATCGTCACCAATCCCGTCGCCAACGACAAGCTTGCAGTCGGTCGGACCTTCCCCCTTCCCGATGCCCTCGAGGCCGGGATTCCCCTCGGTTTGGGAACCGACGGCCCGGCATCCAACGACTCCCTCGATCCGCTCTCCGACCTCAAGGTTCTGGGCCTGGTCCAGCGAGATGCCGCCAGGGATGCGGCCGTACTGAAGTCGGGCGATGCCTGGCGAATAGCTACCGGGCAGGCCTCCCCCCTGCTCAGGCCTGAACCGCCACTCGAGCCGGGCTCACCGGCCGACTTCATCCTGCTAGACGCGAAGGCCCCCGAACTGGCGACCGGCGACCTCACCTCGAACCTCGTCTATGCGGCCTCGGGGGCGGTCGTCGACTCCCTCGTAGTCGACGGAAGGGCCGTCAGCCTGCACCGCGAGGTCGCAGACTTCGACGAGATCATCGCCCGGGTCAGTGAGATAGACGAACGGCTCGGTGGGGCTTCCGCGCCGACCTAGAGGTAGGCCATGGGGTCCTGGGCGGCCCCGTTGATCCGGACCTCGAAGTGGAGGTGTGGTCCGGTGCTGCTTCCGGTGTTTCCGGAGTAACCGATTACCTGACCGCGGCTCACCCGCTGACCGGTCGACACGGCGAAGCCCGCCTGGTGGGCGTAGCAGGTAGAGAGTCCCCCGCCATGATCCACACAGGTGTAGTTGCCGTAACCGCCGTTGTAGGAGGCCATGATCACCGTGCCACCCTTGGCGGCCCTGATCGGGGTACCGGTAGGAACTCCGATGTCGATTCCCTCATGCATCCGGCCCCATCGAATCCCGAAGCCCGAAGTCACCGGCCCCGAGAGCGGCCAGACGAGTCCGGCGGCGCTCGGTGCGGTCATCGGGCCGGGCGGCAGGGATGAGTATCCGGAGGCGGCTGCGATCTGCTCCTGGATCTTGGCCTGGAGGTCGGCCTCGATTTCCTCGAGCGCGCCGACCTGCTGGTCGATCTCGGCAACGGCCGAGCGGCGCTTGCCGCGAGCCGTCACCAGCCTGCCCTGCTGGCTCTCCACCGCTTGCCTCGCAACTTAGAGATTCTTCTCTTCTCTGGCGATCTCGTCACGGACCTGCTCGATCCGGAGCTTGCCCCGCGTCAGTTTCTCGACCAGCACCTTCTGGCGATCCCTCAGCTCCCTGACCCGGGACACGATCTCCTCGTCCTGGCTCTGGATCTGGGCGAAGTACTCGGAGCGCTCGACCAGGTCCCCGTAGCTCGTCGAATCGAGGATCAGGTCGGAGAGGTCCATCTTTCCGGACTGGTAGATCGAGACCAGCCGGTCACGGAGAATCGAGAGTGACTCCTTCAACTTCCGGGCGAGCTTCGCCAGCTCGGCCTCGGCCTTTTCCAGCTCGGCCTCGGCCCGATCGAGCTCGGCCTGCTTGGCCGCAAGCCTCGCCTCGACCGCCCGCTCTTCGGCCCGGAGGGCGGCTACCTGGGTCTCGTAGGCCCGAATCTGCTTGCTGAGGCCCGCGATCTCGCCGGAAAGCACGCCCTTTTTCTCGTTTGCCTCGCCGATCTTGCTGCGGGTCTCATTCAGCTTGCTCTCCACTGAAGCCGTGGCCGGCCGGGTCGACCAGAAAAGAACGGCAAGCAGGCCACAGAGCAAGGCGAGCAGCGCAATTTTGCCCATCAGGGCGCGGTTTTTGAGGGGAGTTGAAGCCAACACTCGGGGGCATTGTAAGCATCTGCAAATAAAGATCCCGAGAACCGCTCAGGTGCACGGAACCTTGCCTGCCGCGGTGGCCCGGCCCGGGCAACGTCCCGGGCTTCGGCTTAGGATTGGGTCTGGTGACAGCGGGAAAGCCCCAAACCTCGAAAGAGGGCCGGTCACTGCCGAAGGCGTCGCCAGTCCGTTACCGGCAGGTGACCAAGCGTTACCCGGGCGCCTCCGCAGATGCCGTCCACGAACTCGATCTCGAGATCCCTGCCGGCGAAATATGCGTCCTGGTCGGACCTTCGGGCTGCGGCAAGACCACAGCGCTCCGGCTGGCAAACCGGACGGTCGAGATGACTTCCGGTGAAATCGAGATAGATGGCCGTTCAGTGCGGGATCGCGATCCGGCCGAGCTGCGCCGGGAGATCGGTTACGTGATCCAGCAGATCGGCCTCTTTCCCCACCGAACGGTCACCGAAAACATCGCCACCGTGCCCGGCCTGCTCGACTGGAGTCCAGAACGAACCGCCACCCGCGTGAGCGAGCTGATGGAGCTGATCGGCCTCGCCCCCGATTTCGGGGATCGTTACCCGGCCCAGCTTTCCGGCGGCCAGCAGCAGCGGGTCGGCGTGGCACGGGCGCTGGCCGTGGACCCGCCCGTCATGTTGATGGATGAGCCTTTCGGGGCGATCGACCCGATCAACCGGACCCGGCTCCAGAACGAGTTCCTTCGCCTTCAGGCCGAGATCGGGAAGACGGTGCTGTTCGTGACCCACGACGTCGACGAGGCGATCAAGATGGGGGATCGCATAGCGGTCCTGCGGAAGGGCGGGGAGCTGGCCC
>JBBAUQ010000045.1:0-10347 GCA_040398125.1 Solirubrobacterales bacterium
AGGCCGAGGCCGAGGCGGCCCTGGCGGCCACCGTCGGGACGGGCACGGTGGAGTCGCTCTCCAGCCGCAAGAACACGAACCGGCCACCGACCCCCTACAACACCAATACCTTCCAGGTGGACGCCTCGAGCAGGCTCGGGATCACCCCGAAGCGGGCGATGAGCCTGGCCGAGGACCTCTACATGGACGGCTTCATCTCCTACCCGCGTACCGACAACACGGTCTACCCGGAGTCCCTGCCGCTCAAGGAAACGATCGCCTCACTGGTCAAGATCGAGGATTTCTCGAGCGCGGCCTACCTGCTGGATTCACCGCTCAGCCCGACCCGTGGCAAGAAGGAAGATCAGGCGCACCCGCCGATCTACCCAGCCCAGGCGGTCTACCCGAGCGCCCTGCCCGAGGACAGGCGGCGGGTGTACGAGTTGATCGTGCGGCGCTTCCTGGCCACTTTCGCCGGGCCGATGATCTCGGAGTCGACCCGGGCCGACATCACGATCGGCGGCGAGGGCTACTTCGTCAGGGGCAAGGTCGTGGTCGATCCCGGGTACGCCGGGATCTACCATTACGCCCGCTCCTCCGATGAGGAGATCCCGGCCCTGGAAGAGGGCCAGACCCTCCAGCTGGATGGCGATCCCTGGCTGGACGGCAAGGAGACCCAGCCGCCGCCGCGGCTCTCCCAGGCCAAGTTGATCGAGATGATGGACGAACTCGGGCTGGGCACCAAGGCGACCAGGGCCGACATCATCCAGAAGCTCTACAGCCGCCGTTACGTGCGGGGAACTTCTCCGGAGCCGACCGCTACCGGCATGGCGATGTACGAGGCCTTCAAGCAGTACGTCCCCGGTATGGCCACGGCCGAGATGACGGCCGGCCTCGAGGTCGAGATGGACCAGATCGCCGAGGGGGAGATGACCAAGGACGCGGTGGTCGATGACAGCCGCCAGCTACTCCACGCCACGATCGACGAGATCCTGGCCGGGGAGGAGGAGCTGGCCAAGCGGATCTGGGCCGGAATGGATGCCGACCGCATCCTCGGGCCCTGCAAGGTCTGTGAGGAGGCCGGCCGGACCAAGGAGGACGGCTCGCCGAACATGCTGAGGATCATCCGGGCGAAGAAGTCCGGCAAGTCGTTCGTCGGCTGTACCGGATACGACGCCGAGCACAAGGATGACCCGGCGAAGTCATGCGACAACTCCTTCCCGATGCCCCAGCCGAACTTCTACGAGGTCACACCGTTCGAGGAGGTCTGCACGGTCTGTGGTCAGACCCCACGAGTGATGGTGAAGTCCCGCGGCAAGTCGGGCCGACCCTGGAAGCTCTGTTTCAACGACGAGTGCCCGACCATGGTCGAGATGAGGGAGAAGAAGGCCGAAAGGGAGGCCGCCAAGAAGGCCAAGGAGGCGGCAGAGGCGGCCGAAGGCAACGGCGCCACCGGCAACGGTAAGGCCACGAAGAAGGGCAAGGGTTCCGCCAACGGCCGATCGAAGAACGGCAAGGGCTCGGGTCGTAAATCGGGCCCGCCCGATCCCGGGACCCGTAGGGTGAGGAAGGCCGGCAGTCGCACCAAGGCCAGCCGCTCCGGTTCCTGAGGGAGCTTGCGTGCTGATCACGCTCGAAGGGGTCGACGGGTCAGGCAAGTCGACCCAGGCGGCGCTCCTGGCCGAGGCACTGGGTCCCGAGACGACCCTGCTGCGGGAGCCGGGCGGCACTGATGGGGCCGAGGCGATCCGGGCGATCCTGGCCGACCCCGACCTGCCCCTCGACCCAATGGCCGAGATGCTGCTCTTTCTTGGGGCCCGGGCCGATCTCGTTTCACGGATCGTGAGGCCGTCGCTCGAGGACGGCCGGGATGTAGTCCTGGACCGGTTCATCGATTCGACCGAGGCCTACCAGGGGGTAGCCAGGGGACTCGGTGCCGACCTCGTCCGGTCGCTCAACGGCGAGGTGACGGGCGGGATCGTGCCGGACCTGACCGTGCTGATCGAAGTCGATCCCGAGGTCGCCCTTGGACGGGCCGTCGATGGGGGGCGGTTCGAGGCCGAGGGCCTGGCGTTCCAGGAGACGGTCGCCGCCGCCTACCGGGATATCGCTACCCGTGAAGAGGGACGCTTCGAGGTGGTGGACGGTTCCCTGCCGACCGCCGAGGTCCACGAGGCCGTGATGGCCGCCGTCCGGTCGAGGCAGCCTGAGTGAACGGCACGATCACCGCAGCCGCTCCCGGCCAGACGCGGGTCGGCAGGACACTCGAGGCGGCCGTCCGGGAGGGACCGTCCCACGCCTACCTGTTCGTCGGCCCGAAAGGCTCCGGCAAGGCTGCCCTGGCCCGGGCCTTCGCCGCCGAGCTGCTGGTCGAGGGCAGCCCCGATCCGGAGGAGGCCAGACGTCGTGTGCTGGCCAGTTCCTCACCCCATCCCGACCTGATCTGGATCTCGCCCACCGGGATGAGCCACGCCGTCGCCGAGGTCAGGGAGCGGTTGATCCGCCTGGCCCCGCTCTCACCGTTCGAGTCCCCTCGCCGGGTGTTCGTGGTCGATCGAGCCGAGGCACTGAACGAAGAGAGCCAGAACGCCATGCTGAAGACCCTCGAGGAGCCGCCGGCCCACGCCCACCTGATCCTGCTTTCCTCCGATCCCGAGGCGCTCCTGCCGACGGTCGTCTCGCGTTGCCAGACAATCGAGTTCGAACCCCTGCCCGAGGAGCTGATCGAGTCAGGACTCGGCCCCGAGATCCCGAAGGAGACTGCGACGGCCGTCGCCAGGCTCTCGCGGGGTGACCCGACCCGGGCTGCCTTCCTGGTGTCCCGGCGGGGGGTCGGCCTGCGGACGGCAGCTGAGCGGCTGATGGCAGCCGTGCTCGACTCGGACCTGGCCGATTCCCCCTGGCTCGGATTGACCTCACTGGCCGAGGAGACCGGTGAGGCGGCCGGCGAGAAGGCGGCGGAGGAGTTCACCCGCTCGGAGGAAGAGGAAGGGGCACGGCACACCAAGTCCGAGGTCGAGGAGGGGGTCAAGCGGGCTGCCCGTCGGGCACGGACCGGGGTGCTGGACCTCGGCCTCCTGCTGGCCGTCTGCTGGGCGCGGGACTGGGCAAGTACCGCGGTGGGGGCCGAGGGACTTGCCTTCAACCTGGACCGGATCGATCAGCTGGAGGAACAGGCCGCCCGGGTCGGCCCGGCAAGGGCGGCCGAGGCCGTCGAGTTGATCGAGCAGACCAGACGCTCACTCCGGGTGAACGTCTCCGAGGAACTGGCCCTGGAGGCACTTTCCTTTCGACTAGAAAGGCTGCTGTCGGCGGCCTGAGTCCCGGCCCGGCCCATCGCCTTTTCGCGCTGGCGCTGGACTAGAGTGACGGGCAGATGGAAGCCGATGAACGGTCCACTCTGAGTCCGCGCAGACATCGCCTCCTGGGGATGAGGGCCTGGCTGATCGCCGGCTTCGCCCTGGTCGGCCTCTTGACGGCCGTGATCACCTACCTGTTCGTGATCGACGCCAGCGAGCAGATCCTGACCGAGCGCTCGATCCAGCTGGCATCTGGCCGGACCACCGACCTGGCCATCCAGCTCCAGGAGGATACGGCCGACCCCGAGACCGACATCAGGCAGGCAGATGGCGGTGGAGCCTCCTTCTGGTACCTGCAGGCCGACGGTGGCGTGATCGCTCCCGAGGGAGAGAGCTTTCCCTCGGGGGAGAAGTTGACCCAGGCCTTCAATGACGCGATCACCGGCAACCGGACCTCGAGTACCACGGCGGGCGGTGAGGCCATCGTCACCGGGATCCCGCTGGCCACACCGGACGGGGCAAGCGGGGCCCTGGTCGGCCGCTTCTCCCGTTCCGGCCTGCTCCGGGGAGCGCTCGACAGCCTCCAGACCGAGGCCCTCACCGCGGCGTTGATCGCAACCGGGCTCGGCATTCTGCTCGGACTCGGGATTGCCTCACTGATAACCATCCGCTTGAAGCGGCTTACCGGTCGGGCCGAACAACTCGCCTCGGGCGACCTCGACGTCGAGCTGGAGACCGGCGGCCGGGACGAGATCGCTGATCTGTCGCGTTCTCTGGACTCGATGCGGCTCGGACTGAAGGAGAACTTCGGTGTGTTGACGGCCGATCGCGACAAGCTGACCGCGATCTTCGACGGCCTGACCGATGCCGTGATGGTGATCGATGAGGATGGCTCGGTCCGGTTCTCCAACTCGGCTGCAAGCGAGCTGCTCGATCCGGACGGGGCCCCGCCGGTGGCGATCCTTCCCCAGATCAGGCGTGCCTCATCAGAGGGCTTTGCCGCCCATCCGGCGCTCCGGATCGGTGACCGTGCCTTCACGCTCCAGGCCCGGTCACTGCCTGATGAGAACGCCGTCCTGGTCGTGGTCAGGGATCGGACCGATGAGATGCGCAAGGAGTTCGCCGAACGGGACTTCGTCAGCAACGCGGCCCATGAGCTGAGGAATCCGCTGGCCGGGATTTCAGGGGCGATCGAGGTGCTGCAGTCCGGGGCCAAGGATGACCCGGTGGCCCGCGATCACTTCCTCAACCGGTTGGCCGAGGATGCCGACCGCATGAGTCGCCTGACCCAGTCGCTCCTCACCCTGGCCCGGGTCGAGGCGCTCGGCTCGGGTGAGATAAAGGTCGTCGATGTCCGGGCGGCAGCCGATGACGTCTGGGATGCAGTCGAGGCACCGCCCGGTCTGGACCTTGTCCTCGACGTGCCGCAGGACCTGGCGGCAAGCGGTGATCCGACGCTCCTGCGCCAGGTCCTGATCGGCCTGGTCACCAATGCCTTCAAGAACACCCCGCCGCCCGGCCGGGTAACGATCAAGGCCAGGCCGGTAGGAGAGACCGAGGTGTTGATCGAGGTGACCGACACCGGGAGCGGGATCCCCCAGAGTGAGATCGACCGGGTCTTCGAGAGGTTCTACAGGCGATCGGAGTCCCGTTCCCAGGAGGGCTTCGGACTCGGGCTGGCGATTGCCCGTAGGATGGCCGACGTCATGGGTGGTGAGATGGGAGCCAGTTCAGTGGAGGGCGAGGGCAGTACCTTTTGGGTGCGCCTGCCCCTGGTGAAGCGGGATGAGGCCAGCATCGCATGACCGACCAACCGACCGGAAAAATCCTGATAGCCGATGACGAGCCCTCAGTTCGGGACTCGGTGGGCTACGCCCTGGACCAGGAGGGCTTCGACGTGACCGGCGCGGTCGACGGGACCGACGCCGAACAGAAGCTCGAGGGCGACTTCGACTACGACCTGCTGATCCTCGACATCATGATGCCGGGCAAGAGCGGCCTCGATATCTGCCGGGAGGTGCGGGGGCGTTCGGCCGTGCCGATCATCATCCTCACCGCGAAGGATGCCGAGGTCGACAAGGTTGTCGGTCTCGAGGTCGGGGCCGACGACTACGTGACCAAGCCTTTTTCGGTCCGCGAGCTGCTCGGTCGGGTCAGGGCACAGCTCAGGCGCCGTGAACTGGATCGCCCGGTCGGGGGAGGCGATTCGAGGATTCGTTCGGGACCGGTGTCGATCGACCTTGCCCGCCACGTCGTCACGGTGGATGGCAGCCCGATCAGCCTTACCCGCTCGGAATTCCAGCTCTTGAGGATGCTGGCCTCCCGGCCCGGTGAGGTCTTCAGCCGGGCCCAGATAATGGAGGAGCTCTGGCAGACCGAGTTCGAGGGGGACGAACGGGCCTGTGACGTCCACATCTCCAACCTCCGGCACAAGGTCGAGCAGGACCCCCAGCGGCCCAAGCTGATCCTCACGGTACGCGGGATCGGCTACAAGTTCGCCGAGTCATGACCGCCACGCCGCTGGCGGACCTCGATCTCCCTGAGTTCCCGCTTCCCGGCCCCGAGGTGAGGGGTGAGGCCTGGCATGAGTTGATGGATGGGGTGGTGGAGGACGCGGCCGATAACGGCCTGTGGCTCGCCCGCAACCCGATCGCCACCCTGGTTGCCGATCGCGAGGCAGGGGAGTTCTTCCTCCGCTCCCGTTCGGCCCGCTTCCCGGGGGAATACCTCTACGACGTCTTCGGCATCAAGGAAGGCCCGCTCTATGAGCAGATCCGCCACAACCTCCTGAACTCGGAGGGCGACCGACACAGCCGGCTGCGGGCCTTGGTCAACCCGTCGCTTACCCCCAAGGCGGTCGAGAAGTACCGACCGGCGGTCCGGGAATACCTCGGTGAGCTCTGGGACCGGCTGGGCGGGGCGACCGAGTTCGACTTCGTCGGGGCGATCGCCAAACCGCTGCCGGCCTTGACCATCGCCCGGGTGATGGGCGCCCCGCCCGAGGATGCCCCGAAGCTCTGGGACTGGTCCAACTGGATCCAGCAGCAGTTCGATCCGGTGGCCCTGGCCGATCCGGCGGTCCTGGAGACCATCCAGGAGAAGGTGGTCGAGTTCCATGACTGGATCGGACCGATGGTCGATGCCCGCCGGGGTGATCCCGGCGATGACCTGGTCACCGAGCTGATCGCCGCTGAGGAGGAAGGCGAGAAGCTGACCGACACCGAACTCGAGAACCTCGTCCTGAACGTAATGGTCGGCGGGGTGGACACGACCCAGAGCCAGCTCTCACACACCGTCCGACTACTGGCAGTACACCCCGACCAGTGGGAGGCGCTCCGGGAAGACCGCGAGACCCTGGTCCCAAGGGCGGTCGAGGAGGGGATCCGGTACGAGCCGATCACCCCGTTCACAGCCCGAATGCTGACCGAGGAAGTGGTCTATCGGGATGTCCTGTTCCCGGCGGGAACGCCCCTGATCATCTGCGCCTACACAGCCAACCGTGACCCGGAGGAGTTCGCCGCACCGACTGAATTCGACATCACCAGGGAGCGCGACGGCGCCCGGACCCTCACCTTCGGCGCCGGCATCCACTACTGCGCCGGGACCAACCTCGCCAAGCTGGAGCTCAGGGAGGCGATCGATTTCCTGGCCGAGCGGATCGAGACCTTCGAGCTCGTGGGCGAGCCCGAGTACGCCCCCCCAGTCGGGATCTACGGGATCGAGTCGCTGGAAATCGGGATTACGCCGGCTGCGGTCACGGCTTGACGTCCGACCGTTGATCGATCATGCTCTCGGCCAAGCCGACGGGGTCCGCCGACGGCAGCACGAAGGGGCGAGGAGCAGTGGTGCAGGCAGCTGAAAGCAAGGGAAGGGCCCGGTCAATCCTCGACGTCGTAATGGGGAACCCGCTGGTCGGGTTAGCCCCGTGGATCCTGTTCTCGATAGTCGAGGGCCAGGGACGCCTCGAGCTCTCGGCAGCTATCGCCCTCGGGCTGGCCCTGCTCGTACTGATCATCAACTGGCTTCGCGGCTACTCGCCGAAGGCCCTCGAGTTCGCCGATGTCGTCTTCTTCGGAGCGCTGGCGATCGTGGTTGCCTTCGCCTCGGCCGACACCAAGAGCTGGCTCGAGCTCTGGGGCGGCGAGGTCGCCAACGGTGCCCTTTTCGTCTTCGCGCTCGGGTCCGTAGTGATTCGTCAGCCGTTCACCCTTCAGTACGCCAAGGAGGACGTTCCGGAGGCGGTCTGGACCAGTCCCGAGTTCCTCCGGGTGAACTACCTGATCTCGTGGGTCTGGGTGGTCGCGGTCGCGATCGAGGCCGCTTCGGGCCTCTACGGTGATGCGGTCCTCGACAACTCGAACAACATCTGGACCGGCTGGATCATCCAGACGCTGCCGATGATCATGGCCGCCCAGTTCACGATCTGGTACCCGGCGAAGCTGGAGGCGGTCCGTGAAGGCCATGAAGAGACCGCCCCGGGTACCAAGGAGCTGCTGGCAACCTTCACCCCGTGGATAACTGTGATCGGGATCCTGACTCTGTTCATGGGTGGTGCGCCCGAGTGGCTCAGCATTGCCTTCATAGTGGTCGGGGTGGTCTTGACCAAGATCCTCTCGGACGACAAGGACCCAGACCCGGCCCCATCCGGCTAGACCGAGCCCGCCTGGTCACGGGGCGTCGCGGACCTTTCAGGCTGCTCTCGGAGCTGGGCGCCAGGCGATGGCGGCGACCAGCACGGTGAGTACGGCCAGCCCGGCCAGCATCAAGGAGGCCCCGGCAACTCCGAGCGCCACCCCGAGCGCCCCGGCGAGCGGGTAGGCAATCAGCCAGGCTGCGTGGGAGACCGAGAACTGGGCGGCAAACAGGGAGGGCCTCTCCTGCGGCACAGCGATCTGGTTGAGGAGCCGGCCGATCGGCGTCTGGACGAGTGAGAGGCCGACCCCGATGATGGCCCAGGCGATTGCCAGCTGGGCTATATCGCCGACCAGGTAGCCGATACCGAGACCGATCGGCAGCAGGAGGGAGCCCCCGATCAAAACCGTCCGTTCCGGCACAGAGGTCAGGATCCGCGGCACCAGGACTGCTGCGACGGTCGCCCCGGCACCGCTGGCAGCCAGGGTGAGGCTCATCTCGACATCACCGCCGCCGAGGAACTCCTTGACGAAGACGACCGTGTTGACGATCACCATCGATCCGGCCAGGGCCACGGTGGCGTTCAGGGCGGTGATCCCCCTCAGTTCCGGCCTGGACCGGAATAGCTTCAGCCCGGCCGTCGTCTGCCTCCAGTCCCGGCGGGGTAGATCTTCGTGCCGGCCCCTCGGAATCGCAGTCCCGACGATCAGCCCGGCCGAGGCTAAGAAGGTCAAGGCATTCAGGGCGAAGAGCGCGTCGAAGCCGGTGAATACCAGCAGGGCCGCTGCAATCAGGGGACTACCGAGATTCTCCAGTTCGTAGGCGATCCGGGAGAGTGAGAGGGCCCTGGTATAGGTCGGCTCGTCATCGAGTATTTCGGGAATCACGGCCTGGAAGGCCGGGGTGAAGCCGGCCGAGAGCGAGCTCAGGATGAACACGAGCACGTAGACCTGCCAGACCTCGGTGACGAAGGGAATTAGCACGACTACGACGGCCCGGGCCAGGTCGAGTCCGACCATCACTCTCTTGCGTCCGGTCCTCGAAAACAGGCCCGCTGCCAGCGGGGCAACGAATACGTAGGCGACCATCTTCAGGGCGAAGGCGATACCGAGGACCAGACCGGCGTCGGCCTCGGCCAGCTGGAAGGCCAACAGCCCGAGGGCAACGGTCCCGGCCCCGGATCCGACCAGGGAGAGGACCTGGGCCGAGAAGAGTTGACGGTATCTGGGGTCAGCGAGGGGGTTTGTGCTGCGACGTTCCAAGGGAAACCGAGGCTAGCGTGACCGACCCTTGCCGGGGGCCCCTGACCTCAGGGAACCGCCCGACTAAAGGCACTCTCGCCGCGGGAGGGCTCCGACCCTCCCTACCGGCGGCCGTCCGGCCGCCGGCCCTTAACGGACCGGGGTGATCCGCGGCGGGAGTTCGGGTTCGTAGACGCCGCCGGAGGTGGGTGCGATGCACTTCATGTTCGCGGTACCGAACGACTGCCCCGGAACGAGTGCCGGGTAAGGGTAGGGTGGCGACTGCTTCTGCGGCTCATATGAGTAGGCCTTGGGGTTATCCCAGTCCTTCTCGAACGCTGTCATGATCGCCGCAACTCCCTGGACGCTGGGCAGCCACTCGGACCCGGGACTCTTGGTGTTGGTGATCATCAGCCCCAGCTCACGGTTGAAGTTGAGTGAGGCGTAACCGAAGTTCTCCGATCCCATGAAGGCGTTCGTCCCGTCAGCGACGATCGCCTTGGCGTGGATGTAACTGACACCCTGGGTCGCGGCCTTGGGCAGGAGGTTGACCTTGACACCGTTGGCAGTCAGGAAGTCGAAGTAGTCGTTTTGGTAGGGGACGCCATTCTTCCCGAAGGAGGAAGCCATGACCACCCGGACGTCGACGCCTCTCTGCTTGGCCCGAACCAGTGCATTGGCCATGTCGGGGTCCGCCATTTCCTCGTTGTAGACGATCAGGCTTTCCTGGGCCGAGTCCATCAGCGATACCTGACGAGCCCGCGAGTTACCCTGGGGCTGGCTCTGCAGGGCAGGATTAGGACCCTCAGGAGGTAGGGGGTTGCCCTGCGCATCCTTGGGGTTGGGGTCTCCGCCGTAGAAGGCCGGGTTTTCGTTACTCATCTCGGGGTACCCACTGCCGTCGAGGAGCAGGGTGCCGTTAGCCCAGGTATCGGGCAGGTCAGTGCTCAGGAGCTCACGGTAGATCGGGGCTTCATCCCACTTCAGGCAGATCTGGTCGGCAGCAAAGACGGCGGCGATCCGCTCCATCAGTACGGGATCGGTCACCTCGATAGCGAAGTCACGTGCCCCCCACTCGGGTAGGCAGTTCGCCACATTGCCGCCCTTGCAGGTAGCGGCCGGGTTGGTCAGGTAGTCGGCGTTGATCACCTCCCAGGTTCCGGTGCACTCCCCGTTGGTCCACTGGGTGCAGTTGG
>JBBAUQ010000046.1:0-10313 GCA_040398125.1 Solirubrobacterales bacterium
GCCTCTCCGAGATCGTCCAACGAGTACCTGACATCGACCCCGAGCGATTCGACACCCCTCGGGATGAGGATGGGTGGACCGGCAACCGTTACCTCTGCCCCCATCAGCTGGAAGGCCTCGATATTCGAGCGGGCTACCCGGCTGTGGAGGACATCTCCGACGATCCAGATCTTGAGGCCATCGATCGAGCCGAGACGGCTTCTCAGGGTGAACAGGTCGAGCAATGCCTGACTGGGGTGCTGGGACATCCCGTCTCCGGCATTGATGACCGCGGCATCGACCCACTGCGAGAGCATCGCCGCGGCACCGGCGTTCGGGTGCCGGATGACGATCGCCGCCGGGTTGTAGGCCGAGAGGGTCTCGACCGTGTCCTTGAGGGATTCCCCCTTGTCGACAGCCGAACCCCCGGCCTTGATCGAGACGACGTCTGCCGAGAGGCGCTTGGCAGCGAGCTCGAAAGAGGAGGAGGTCCTGGTACTCGACTCATAGAAGAGCGTCACGACCGTCCGGCCCCGGAGGGTCGGTACCTTCTTGATCTCCCGGCGGGAGACCTCGGCGAAGCTCTCGGCCCGGTCGAGGAAGGTCTCGATCGAGTCCCGGTCGAGATCCGAGATCGAAAGCAGGTTCTTCATTCAGCTGCCTCCGGCGGTCCCGAGATCTCTACCCCATCGCTGCCGTCTACCTCGGTGACCTGGACCGAGACGCGCTCATCCGGAGCGGTCGGGATGTTCTTCCCGACGTAGTCAGCCCTGATCGGTAGCTCACGATGCCCTCGATCGCAGAGCACCGCCAGCTGGATCCGCTCGGGTCGACCGTAGTCGAACAGGGCGTCGATCGCTGCCCTCACGGTCCTGCCGGTGTAAAGGACGTCATCGACCAGCACGACCGTGACTCCCTCAAGGGGGAAGTCGATCTTGGTCGAGTGGACGACCGGCTGGTCACCGGGCCCGCGTACCGAGAGGTCGTCCCGATAGAAGCTGATGTCGAGTTCCCCGAGCGGCAGGTCTTTGCCCGAGAGGTCTTCGAGGATTCCGTGGAGGCGGGTTGCCAGGACGGCGCCGCGGGTGTGGATCCCGACCAGCGCAACCTTCTCGAGGCCCGGATTCTTCTCGACGACCTCGTGAGCGACACGGGTAAGCGTGCGCGCAAGGTCATCCGAATCTAGTACTTCTCTGCTGTCCAACTCTGAACCTTCCTGGCCTCACTGGACCGGGTTAAAGGAACGTTGAGATCAAGATAGCAGTGAGGCCTGCGTCAACCCCCCGATTCGTCGTGGCCGCGAATCGCACCGCCCTCGACCAGGCGGGGCTCGCCGCGCTCACGGAAGGGGATCTCGACCAGGTCGAAGTCACGCGGGGCCACTGCCTCGGGAAAGATCTCCCTGGCCTCCCGCAGGATCTCCTTGACGTGGTAGCGAGGCGAGATATGGACCAGTGCCAGGAGACGTACCTGGGCTTCACGGGCGATCTCCGCAGCGTCGGTGGCCGTCGAGTGGGCGGTCTCCCGGGCCCGCTCACCATCCTCCGCGGTGAAACTGGCGTCATGCACCAGCAGGTCGGCATCGGCCGCGGCCATCACGGTCGCCTGACAGGGCGCCGTGTCTCCGGTTATCACCACCCTGCGGCCCTCGCGAGCCTCGCCCATCACCTGCTCCGGGGTGACCGTCCCGGAGTCGCCTTCGACCGTTTCGCCCCGCTGGAGCGCGCCGAGCTCCGGACCGGACCTGACTCCGAGCCGGGCGGCCTCCTCGGGATCCATCCGTCCCGGCCTGTCCTCCTCGACAAGGGCGTAGCCGAGCGCCCGGGTGCGGTGCTCCACCTGGAAGGACTCGACCGCGAAGCCATCCCCGGTGATCGCCTCCCCGGGTTCCAGCTCCGCCACTTCGACGGGGTAGCCGATCCGGCCGGTGATCCCGGTGATCACCTCGAGGAACCGGCCGGTCCCGAGGGGGCCGTAGATACGGAGGGCCTCGGAGCGATCGTTCAGGTCATAGGTCTTGAGCAACCCGGGGAGTCCCAGACAGTGGTCGAGGTGGAGGTGACTCAGATAGACCTCATCCACCTGGACGAGGCCCGTTGAAAGACGGAGCTGGCGCTGGGTCCCCTCACCGCAGTCGAACATCATCTTCAGGCCGCCGCGAGTGATCAGGACGCTTGCCGTCGACCGGAGGGCCGATGGTACGGTCCCGCCGGTTCCGAGAAATGCGACCGTGAGCTCCATGGTGCCTAGCGTAGATGCCGGGCGATGAGCTCGGCGGCCCGCCGAACGAAGGGCAGGTGCCGCCCATAACGATCTAGACTTGCGACGCGGCGCCCGTAGCTCAGCTGGATAGAGCGCATGCCTCCGGAGCATGAGGTCGCAGGTTCGAATCCTGCCGGGCGCGTCCAGGGGAGAGGTGGCCGCCGACCACGGCAGGACCGCCCTGAAGCGGGGGCTTCACGCGCGGCCCATTGGAGATAGCTTCTTCTTGGTGAGCTCGTCCTCAACCAACGCACCGGAAGCCGGCCCCGCGAGTCCTTCGTCGTCTTCACCGGGGACCACGACGAAGTAGGAGAGACCGATGTGCACCAACTTCAAGAACAAGACCGCCAAGGATGGCTCGGTCGTCGTAGGTCGGACCATGGAGTTCCCGCCGATGCTGCCCTGGTGCCTGGCTGCACTTCCGGCCGATTACGAAGGCGTCGGCAGCGTTCCCCCTGGAAGTAAGGACCCTTCGAAGACCTGGACGGCCGAGTACGGAACGGTCGGGATGGCCGGCTTCGATAACCCTGTCTGGCTGGTCGACGGAATGAACGACGCCGGCCTTTCGGCCCACATGCTCTACATGCCCGGCTACGCGTCCTACCAGGACTTCAAAGGGGACGGCACCGATCTCGCACAGATCGAGGTCGTTTCCTTCCTGCTGGGGACCTGCGCCTCGCTGGGCGACGTACGCGAAGCCCTGGTCAGCGTGAACGTCTGGGGGATGGACCCGGGGATGGGCTTCGTTCCAGGCTGCCACGTCCTGGTCCACGACGAGAAGGATTCTCTCGCAATCGAATACCACCAGGAAGGAATGCGAGTCGTCAATAACCCGCTCGGTGTCGGAACCAATGCTCCCTACATGGAGTGGCACCACACCAACCTCTCCAACTACCTGGGCCTCTCGTCCATAGACCCAAAGGCCGTAAAGATCGATGACGTAGAGATCGCTCCGCTCGGCCAGGGCCAGGGGATCATGGGGCTGCCCGGCGACTCTTCACCGCCTTCCCGGTTCGTGAGGGCACTGACTCAGGTCACCGCGTCCGACCAGCCCTTGGACGGGCACGCCTCCGAACAGCTCGCCCTCCACATCCTGAACAACTTCGACATCACACCGGGACTGATCAAGGAACCGGCGCCGGACGGCGGCCTGACCGACGAGGTAACCAGCTGGTCGACGATCAGCAACCTCTCCGACAGGCGCTACTCCTACCGGACGATCGACGATCCAACGACCTACGTCATCGACCTGGCGAAGACCGATTTCAAGAAGGCGGCTCGGACCACCGCCCTCCCGGATTCGGGCGACTTCACGTCGGCCAAGATCTAACCCGCGCGGACGCCGTCATCACGCGATTTATCGGCCTAGACGTCGATAGGCGAAAAGTCGCCCTCCGGTGAGAGGTCTCGAAAACGCGAGGAAGCACCGGTGAAATCCGTCTCGTTGAGGTCGACCACGTAGACGGTCGGGTCATCCAGTGCCCTGTAGGCATAGCGCAGGTCGGTCAGGTTGGCGATGGTGTCTGCGTATGTGATTTCGTCGAGCATCGTGTGGTCGGGACCAGGTTCTTCAACCACACCGGCAGGCACGTCAAAGGTGTTGAGCACGTGCAGGGTCAACATCTCGGCCTCGCGTGAATCGCGGGGTGTCGTTGCCAACGTGAGGAGTGCCACGGCCCGCACGAATCGCGACGGACCGCTGTAGTCACCAGGCAGACCGCGAAGTCCCCAACCGACGCCGAGCGAACGGATGTCCATGCCACCGACCCGGGGACGAACTCGCTGGCCTTCGGGATTCTCGGACGAAAAGCCCACGTAGTTGTTCATGTTGAGGAGATGCCATTCCAGGTAGGGAGAATTCGTACCGACGCCCGTCGGGTTGTCGACCACGACGACACCCTCTGGGCGAAATTCGATGGCAGCAGACCCCGCTTGGTCGTGGATGAGGACGTGGACCGGTGGGACGAACGGCAACCCGCCATCCCAACCCCAGACGTTGGTCTCCTCCAGCACGGCCCGTACCTCCTCGATGGTCGCGCAGGTCGACAACAGATAGGAAGCCAGCTCGGTTTGACTCACATCAGTCCCGTCGCCCTTGAACTCCGGCGCGTGGAAGAAGCCACCGACCATGTAGAGGGCGTGCGCCGATAGACCGGCATCGTTCATCCCGTCGAAGATCGCCGCGTCATTGCCCGCGACAGAGAGGCCGACCACCCCATGGCTAGTGGTCCACGTCTTCATTCCGGATGCGCCCGCCTCGGCCCTCGCGGTACGGGCAAGCCCCCTGGGAATGACACACAACTGGAAACCCATGAAGGCCGGGTAGTCGACGCTCCTCCCCACGACTGCAGTTCCGTCCTCGGCAGTGGGGGCCTTGAAGTTAGTACACACGCTTTCTCCTCGGATTGATCGGCAAGAGCTTAGGGCAGTAAGGCCAGACGGTCAGCAATCGAGCTGAGTCGTGTGAATCGCCGGGTGGCATCCTTGCCTCGTCGATTAGCCCGTGCGGGCGACCTCGACGGCCAATACCCTTGGCCACCATGGACTCCCGATCGAGGTTCCAGGCCTTCCTGGACGCTGCACGAGAGATGCCCCGGGCAGCCCTGGTCGTCGTGCTCCTCGGCCTGGTCGTGACCGTCCTGGTGGGTGTGGTCAGCCTGTTCGGCGACGGAGTTGCCGCCACGGTGCCCTGGGAGACGACCGAGCCAGTCACCTCGGTCGGACCGGCGGCCGTAGGTCCGGCCGCCTCGATTAGCCTGGAGCGCGGCCTGGTCAGCACCACCGCCCAGACCACCCGGGGCGATTTCCTCTATCGCGTTTCCGGACTGGTCCGAGTGGAGTCCCGCAAGAGCGGACCCTTCACTGTCGAGTGCGAGGTCGAATCACTGTCGCCCGGATCCCAGGTCGCTCGGACGATCCGCAAGCGGGCATCCTGGCCACGGCCGAGTGATGACCTGGCCCGCCAGGTCGTCCCCGACCTCGCTTCGCTCAGGTTCCAGACGAAGGGCGCAACCTACGCCGACGTCAGTCTCCGGGACGCGATAAACGCCTACACCGACTCAGTTCGTCCGACACTGACCGAGTGGCCCGGCTACTTCGAGGACCGTGAGTCATGGATCTGGACCTTCCCCGAGGGTCCCGGTGCCGGGACGGTCAGCCTCGGCTACATCGTGATGTTCAAGACGAACAGCCGTCCGCGGGGCCGGGTCACCTGCTTGGCACGGTCGGAAAAGGCCTCGGGGCGACTCACTACCTCCTTCCGCCAGCAGGAGTGGCCACTCGCAAGCGTGGACATCGACGCGGCCCAGTCCAGTCAGCAGTCAGACGTCGAGTAGCTCCGGGCCCTCCGGCACTGCCCCGACCCGGTTCAGGGCCGGGTTGGCGAGTCTCGATGAAACGCGGTCGGAGTCGAGCGGCCGGAGCAGGTCGGCCAGTGCCCCGGTCTCGGTGTCCTCGTCGAGCCATGCCTCTTCAGCCGCCGGGTCGGCGAGGATGACCGGCATCCGGTCGTGTACCGGGGCCACTGCTTCATCGGCCTCGGTGGTGATGATCGTGCAGGAGCGCAGGGTCCCCCCCTCCCACTCCCTCTCGGTCACGAGGCCGGCGAGTCCGAACAGCTGACCCTCATCGACCGTGAACCTCACCGGACGCTTGGGTTCACCGGATCGGGCCGGACCAAGCCACTCATAGAAACCATCGGCCGGAATCACACATCGGCCCTCGGCCTTGCGAAAGAGCGGTCCGTAGGCCCGGCTGGTCTCCAGACCCTCGGCCCGGGCATTGATCATCCGGTATCCCGTCTTGAGGTCATCTGCCCACGCTGGCACCAGACCCCACCGTGCGAGGGAGCAGGTCGGCCTTCCGTCACCCTCGGGACTCACCGTCAGGATCTCCTGACCGGGAGCAGCGTTGTAACGGCCGAGACCCTCGGAGAACAGCGAATCCGGGCTGACCCTGAACCGGGCCGCTACTACCCCGGGGTCAGACTCGGTGAGGGTGAACCGTCCGCACACCGCCGGGCCTCAATCCGTGGTGCTTCGGACCGCGGGTCGCTCGGCCCCGGCGGTACCGAGCTGCTCCCCGTACCAGGCGAAGGCCTCCTCGAGGCCCTCCTCGAGGCCGGTCGAGGGGCTGAAGCCGGTCATCCCGGTGAGCTTGGAGCCGTCGACGAACTGGCGGTCGATCTCGCCACCGGCCTCCTCGCGATCGTGGAACGTCGTCTCGATCTCGGTTCCGGTGACGGCCCCGACCAGATCGACGAGGTCAGCGACCGAGCAGGGCTTTCCCGTTCCTGCGTTGAGCGCCTCACCCCTTGCAGCACCCTCGGCGACGGCTGCCTCCACGGCAAGGTAGGCGCCCACAGCATCACTGACATGCAGGTAGTCGCGTTCCGGCGTGCCGTCCGATCTGATCTCGGCCGGCCGACCCTCGAGCACCGCACCGAACAGCTCCGGAACCAATCTGGAGCGGTTGAGGTCACCGCCGCCGTAGACGTTGGCGAATCGGGTGACGGCCACCGGAAGGCCCCAGGCCGTCCAGTAACTCCTCGCCAGGACATCGGCAGCGGCCTTGCTCGCCTCGTATGGCGAGGCAGGTCGGAGCGCCATGTCCTCGGTGTAGGGCAGTACGGCCGAGGGTCCGTAGGCCTTGTCCGATGAAGCGACTACTACGGCGGCCGTCCCCGCTTCCCGACAGGCCTCGAGGACATTCCACGTGCCGGTCACATTGGCACGGAAGGTGCCGGATGGATCTTCGGCAGCCCGGCCGACCAGGGTCTCGGCCGCCAGGTGGAATACGGAGTCGGCGTCCTCGACTGCACCCCTGACGGCCGCGGGGTCATCGACTGACCCATTGATCAGCTCGACCTCACCCTCGATTCCGTGGACCGAGAGCATCCCGGTCCCCGAGCTCTGGCGATCGAGGACACGGACCCGGTCCCCCCGAGCCAGCAGGGCACGGGTCAGGAGGCTGCCGATGAATCCGTCACCGCCGGTTACGAGCGAGCGAGCCATTTCGCTTCGCCACTTTGCCACAGATCGTTCATCGAGATCAGGTCCTTGTAGGTGTCGACGCAGTCCCAGAAGCCCTCGTGTTGCCAGCCCCTCAGCTCCCCTGCGGCTGCGAGTTCCTCCAGCGGTTCATCCTCCAGGGTGGAGTCGGGACCGATCCAGTCCAGGGCTGCGGGCTCCATGAAGAAGAAGCCACCGTTGACCCAATGCTCGCTCAACGGCTTCTCCCGGAAACCCTCGACTCGCCCGCCCTCACCGAGATCGACCACCCCCCACTGGATGTGCGGACGGATCACCGTGACTGTGGCCAGGGCATCACCGTCCTCATGGAAGGCCAGCAGGGCATCGAGGTCGATGTCGGCCAGGCCATCGGCGTAGGTGAGACCGAAGGTCCCCGCCGAGACGAGGTCCCTCGCCTCGTAAACCCGTCCCCCGGTCGGAGTGTCCTCCCCGGTGAAGAGGGTTTCGACGGTCACCCCCGGAGGCCATTCCGTCTCGTCGACCAACTCGTCGATCATCTCGGCCAGGTAGCCGGTCAAGGGGTGGAAGCGAGTGAAACCCTGAGCGGCGTAGATGGAGATGACGTGCCACAGGAGGGGACGTCCTCCGACCTCGAGCAGGGGTTTCGGCAGGACCTCGGTCTTCTCCCGAAGGCGGGTCCCCCTGCCACCGCAGAGGATCAGGACCGGCGGTCTCAGCCGCCCGCCACGGCCGGGAGGATCGTGATCTCGGCCCCGTCGACGACAGTTGAGTCGAGGCCGTCCGAAAACCTGATGTCCTCTCCGCCCAGGTAGACGTTGACGAACCTCCTCAACTCCCCTGCCTCGGTTATCCGCTCGCGGAGATCATCGTGGTCGTGAAAGAGGTCATCGAGTGCCTCCCGGACGGTCGCGCCCTCTACCTCTACCTCGGCCGCTCCTCCGGTCGCTGATCGCAGCTGGGCGGGAATCTTCACCAGGACCGCCATCAGGCAGCTGCCCCGGTGAAGGAATCCTCGAAACTCTCGACGGAGGGCTCGATCTCGCACAGTGAGAAGCTATCGCGGTTTGCGTCGAGGGTCTTCAGCCCCTCTCCGGTGATGTAAACGACCACGCTCTCGCCGTCGGCAAGGTGGCCACCGGCGACCAGTTTCCTGAGCGCTGCCACGGTGACCCCGCCGGCCGTCTCGGTGAAGATCCCGGTTGTCCGTGCGAGCAGACGGATCCCCTCCCGGATCTCCTCATCGGTCGTTGCCTCGATCGAGCCACCGGTATCGCGGGCCAGGGCGACGGCGTACGGCCCGTCGGCCGGATCACCGATCGCCAGGCTCTTGGCGATCGTCTTCGGTCGCTGGGGGCGACAGACCGCGTCGCCTTCAGAGAAAGCAGTTGCCACAGGTGAGCATCCGGCAGCCTGGGCGCCGTGGAAGGCCGGCAGATCGCCCTCGACCAGCCCGATCTCCAGCCACTCGGTGAATCCCCGGGCGATCTTGGTGAAGAGCGAACCCGAGGCGACCGGGCTTACGACCCGGTCCGGCAGACGCCAGCCCAGCTGCTCGACCGTCTCATAGGCGAGGGTCTTGGAGCCCTCTGCGTAATAGGGCCGCAGGTTGACGTTGACGAATGCCCAGGGGCGATCATCCGAGAGCTGGGTACAGAGGCGGTTCACGTCGTCATAGCTGCCCTTGACGCCGACCAGGTTGGTCCCGTAGATATCGGTTGCCAGGAGCTTCTGTTCCTCCAGATCCGACGGCACGAACACGAAGGACTCCAGGCCACGGGCAGCCGCGTGGGCCGCAACTGCATTTGCCAGGTTTCCGGTGGAGGCACAGGCCACCGTCTCGAACCCGAATTCCTCCGCCTTCTCCAGGGCGACCGAGACGACTCGGTCCTTGAACGAGTGGGTCGGATTCTGGGCGTCATTCTTGATCCAGATGCGGGCATCCGTCCCGAGTTCACGGGCCAGGCCGTCAGCCCGGATCAGAGGCGTCAGGCCCGGTTCCAGGGGATCAGTGACCGAGTGGCCGCCACTGAACGGCAGGAAATCCTTGTACCGCCAGATCCCACTGGTCCCGGCCTGAATCCGTCGCCTGGCCTCGGCCGGGTCTATCCCGCCGTAGTCGTAGACCACCTCGAGCGGCCCGAAACACCTCTCACAGAAGTAGCTCGCGCCGAGCTCGCAGGGATCCCCACACTCTTTGCACCTCAGATTTAAAGCTGTCATCCGACCTGACCTTTCCGGTTCATAATTGAAAAAACCTCCGCCAGTGGGGCGAAGGCCGGTCGGACTTCTCCCCACATCTTCCGGCTACTCGAGCCGCTGGATTTGGCACCGTCCGCGCACTTTCATGAGCTTGGTTGCCGGGGTTTCTTCGGGCCAGTCCCTCCACCCCTCTTGATGTGGCTATATGTGGCTCGCACCGTAGCAGATAGCCATCGGACCGACTCGGCAACACCGTGCGACAACGTCTTTTTCACGCGAAGACCAACGGTTTTCCCTACCCTTGATGGCGATGGGTGATCGGAACACAAGGAACGGACTCGAGTGCGAAGGAGTCGGCGATGCCGAACCTCCCTCGTCTCAAGAGGCCACGCGGCTCGGGCGTGACCGAGTCGGCCGTGGCCGAACCCGAGTCACCCACCCCTCGCGTCGAGGAACTTGACGCTGCCGGACTCCGCTGGTTCAACGTAGAACACCCGGGGGGCTCCGAACAGGCCTGGCTCCAGGAACATTTCGAGTTCCACGCCCTCGATCTCGAGGACGTCCTCTCTCGAAACCAGCGACCCAAGATCGACGAGTACCCGGACTACCTGTTCCTGGTCATCCACGTGCCGGTGTTCAATCGCCAGGCCGGTCGTCTGGTCGCCGGCGAGCTGGACATGTTCGTCGGGCCCGACTTCGTCATCACCCTGCCGAACCAGCCGCTGCCCCCGGTCGAATACCTGTTCGGCCGTTGTGAGGCCGACCCCGACCTGAGGGAGGCGATCTTCTCCCGTGGGTCGGGATACCTCCTGTACCGACTGGTCGACGATTCCTTCGACTACTGCTTCCCGATGCTGAGGAAGATCTCGAACAAGCTCGATG
>JBBAUQ010000047.1:0-10270 GCA_040398125.1 Solirubrobacterales bacterium
TGACGCCCTCAGCGAACTCGATTCCGGGCGCAGGGGCAACCTGCTCTCGACCGTTTCCGATGGTGGTCAGGTCCTGGTTACTGCAGCCGAGGAGGAACTCGTCCCGACCGACCAGGTGGCCGAGGTCTTCGAGGTTCCCGTTCTCATCGGCCAGGGACGGCCCGAGTGAGTCGCGATCGACGAGGCAGGAGCCCTTCTCCCCGGCCCGTTTCAGGCACGGTAGGCGAGTTCCTCGAACGGTTCGGACCGCGTGACCTGCTCCCTCGTGTGCAGGGAGCCTGGGAACGGACGGCCGGGGAGACGATCGCCGCCGCGACCACGGTGGCGGGGGAGAGCGAGGGGGTGGTCGAGATCGAGTGCGAGAGCGCGGTCTGGGCCGAGGAGTTGAGCCTGATGGAGGCCCGTTTGAGGGAGGGATTGAACCGGGAACTGGGCGGTGAGGAGCCGGTCCAGGGGCTCAAATTCAGGCCGGCCGGTACGGATCGCGGGAAAGTCTTGGGAAATTGATTTTAAGGTGCTCTTTTGCAGGGCTTTTTTGGCTTGCGTAAGCCGATAGTTCCGACCGCGACTGATAAGATTCATCTCAAGGAGGGCTACGTCTCGGGCCCCCTCGACACGCGATTCAGAGGGTAGTTCCTGCCTCGATCGCAGACCCCGCGAAAGGCAGTGATTGGCTAAGAAGAAGAGTGACGCAGAGGGCTCCTACGGAGCCGAGGACATCACGGTCCTGGAGGGTCTCGAGGCGGTCAGGAAGCGACCCGGGATGTACATCGGCTCGACCGGCCCCCGTGGCCTCCACCACCTCGTCTACGAGATCGTCGACAACTCCGTCGACGAGGCCCTGGCCGGACACTGTGACTCCGTTTCGATCACCCTCCACCCCGACAACAGCTGCACGGTCATCGATACCGGTAGGGGGATTCCGGTCGGCGAGCACCCCAAGGAGAAGCGCTCGGCGGCCGAGGTCGTCCTGACCACCCTGCATGCCGGGGGGAAGTTCGGGGACGGCAGCGGTTACAAGGTCTCGGGCGGACTCCACGGTGTCGGCGTCTCGGTGGTGAACGCCCTGTCGGAGTGGCTCCGCCTGCGGGTGATGCGTGACGGCGCCATCTGGGAGCAGGATTACGAACGTGGCACGCCCAAGGCAGTTCTGGCCGAGACCGGCAAGAGCAAGGAGACCGGCACCGAGATCACCTTCCTCCCTGATCACGAGATATTCGAGGGGGTCGACTTCGACTTCAACACGTTGGCCGAGCGCCTGCGGGAGACGGCCTTCCTGACCAGGGGCCTGAAGATCGACCTGGATGACGAGCGGGCCGAGGGCACCAGCGTTTCCTTCCAGTACGAGGGTGGCATCGAGGACTTCGTCCGTCACCTGAACGAGAACAAGGAGCCGCTGCACGAGAAGGTGGTCTATTTCGAGGGGGACGAGGAGGACGGCCAGGTCGAGATCGCCATGCAGTGGAACGCCTCGTACCAGGAATCGATCTTCAGCTTCGCCAACAACATCAACACCCATGAGGGCGGTACCCACCTGTCCGGCTTCAAGGCAGCCCTGACCCGGACACTGAACGCCTACGCCCGTTCCAAGGGTCTGCTCAAGGAGAAGGACGACAACCTGGCCGGCGAGGATGTGCGGGAGGGCCTGACCGCGGTCATCTCGGTGAAGCTCCACGACCCCCAGTTCGAGGGCCAGACCAAGACCAAGCTCGGCAATCCGCCGGTCCGCGGGCTGGTCGAGGAGACGGTCAACCGGCGACTCTCCGAATTCCTCGAGGAGAATCCGGGCGAGGCGAAGAGGATCATCACCAAGGCGGTCGAGGCCTCTCGGGCCAGGATGGCCGCCCGTAAGGCCAGGGACCTGACCAGGCGGAAGTCGGCGCTCGAGAACTCAACTCTGCCGGGGAAGCTGGCCGACTGTGCGGTACGTGATCCCGAACACGCCGAGATCTTCATCGTCGAGGGCGACTCGGCCGGCGGGTCGGCCAAGCAGGCCCGGGATCGGGCCACCCAGGCCGTTTTGCCGCTCAGGGGCAAGATCATCAACGTCGAGAAGAGCCGGATCGACAAGGTGCTGGCCAACAACGAGATCCAGGCCATGATCACCGCGATAGGGACCGGGGTCCAGGACGAGTTCGACCTGGAGGAGGCCCGGTACCACAAGATCATCATGGCGACCGATGCCGATGTCGACGGAGCGCACATCAGGACTCTGGTCTTGACCTTCCTCTATCGGCAGATGCAGCCCCTGATCGATGCCGGCTTCGTCTACATCGCCAAGCCGCCGCTCTACAAGGTCAAGCGTGGCAACCAGGAGACCTACCTCGAGAAGGAGGTCGAACTCGAGGAGCTGCTGCTGCGTGATCGGCTGGATGAGTTCGAGATAGCCGACTCGACCGGGAAGACCGTAAAGCTCAACAAGAAGGGCTGGCAGAGCTACCTGAGGGCGGCCAAGGAGTACGAGGGCTGGTACGGCGCCCTCCAGGCCGACTTCGGCAATGATGCCATCCGGTTCCTCACTGAATCCGGCCTGCTCGAGGAAGGGATCGACTCGGTTGCGAAGCTGAGGAAGGCGCTCGCGCGCAAGACGCGCAAGGACGACGTCTTCGAGACCGAGATCATCTCCCAGTCAGGCGATGACACCGTCGTCAAGGTGGTCAACCTCCGCAGTGGGCTGGCCCGCAACCACACGGTCGCAGGCGGAGTGTTTGCCAGCGAGGAACTCGGGCGACTGGCCGAGGTCCACATGCAGCTGGTCAAGAACCTCGGCCACCCGCCCTTCGAGGTCTCCCTTGGCGACAGGACCGAGACCGCCGAGAGCTTCACCGACATCCACCAGGCCGTACTCGACCTGGCCAAGCACGGTGTTCAGCTGACCAGGTTCAAGGGGCTTGGCGAGATGAACGCGGAACAGCTCCGGGAGACCACCATGGACCCTGCCACCAGGACCCTGCAGCGGGTCACCCTCGAGGATGCCACCGCGGCCGACCAGATCTTCTCCATGCTGATGGGAGACCAGGTGTCACCTCGACGTGACTTCATCGAGACCTACGCCAAGGAGGCGAGCAACCTCGATGTCTAGCGGCGGCACGGAGATCACCAGCTGATGGCCCTGGAAGCCCTCACCGGCCGGATCGAGGAGCGCGAGCTAGAGCTCGAGATGCGGTCCTCCTACATCGATTACGCGATGAGCGTGATCGTCGGCCGGGCCCTGCCCGACGTCAGGGACGGCCTCAAGCCGGTCCACCGAAGGGTCCTCTACGCGATGCATGACCTGGGCCTCCAGCCGAACCGGGCCTACCGCAAGTGTGCCTTCATCGTCGGCGAGGTGATGGGCAAGTACCACCCGCACGGTGATGCGTCCATCTACGACACCCTCGTCCGGCTCGCCCAGGACTTCTCGATGCGGTACCCGCTGGCCGACGGACAGGGCAATTTCGGCTCGATAGATGATGACTCGGCCGCCGCGATGCGCTACACCGAGGGCCGGCTCACCCGTCTGGCCACCGAGATGCTGCGGGACATCGACTCCGACACGGTCGATTTCGGCCCGAACTACGACGAGTCGCAGCGGGAGCCGCTCGTCCTCCCGTCGAGGTTCCCGAACCTCCTGGTAAACGGCGCCGCCGGGATTGCCGTCGGGATGGCGACCAACATCCCGCCCCATAACCTGCGTGAGGTCACCGACGCGGTGACCGCCTACATCGACGATCCCGACATCGACGTGGCCGGCCTGATGAAACACATCAAGGGCCCGGACTTCCCCGGTGGCGGGATCATGAACCCCTCCGGGATCCGGGATGCCTATGAGACGGGGAGGGGGTCGATCCTGGTCCGAGGCAAGGTCCACTCCGAGCCGCTCAAGGGTGGCAAGGAGGCCCTGATCGTGACCGAGCTGCCCTTCACCGTGAAGAAGGGGGGCGAGGCAGGGTTCATCGCCAAGATTGCGACCCTCGTCCGCGACAAGAAGCTGGACGGGATCTCGGACCTGCGGGATGAGAGCGACCGCACCGGAATGCGGGTCGTGATCGAGCTAAAGCGCGGTGCCGTTCCCAACGTCGTGCTCAACAACCTGTTCAAGAAGACCCAGCTGCAGACCAGCTTCGGCGTGAACATGGTCTGCCTGGTCGAGGGCGTGCCGCGGACCCTCGGGCTGCGCGACACGATTCGCCACTACGTCGAGCACCAGCGCGAGGTGGTCACCCGGAGGACCCAGTACCGCCTCGGTCGGGCCGAGGCCCGGGCACACATCCTCGAGGGGCTGCTCATCGCCCTCGAGAACCTCGATGCGGTGATCGCCCTGATCAGGTCGTCGAAGGATCCCGACGTCGCCCGCGAAGGCCTGATGGATGAGTTCGAACTCTCCAGGGAGCAGGCCCAGGCGATCCTCGACATGCGCCTGCAACGGCTCACCGCTCTCGAGTCGGACAAGATCAAGTCGGAATATGACGAGCTGATGGAGCTGATCAAGGAGCTCAGGGAGATCCTCGGGGACGAGTCCCGGGTCTACGGGCTGGTCAAGTCCGAGCTGGCCGAGCTGGCCGAGGAGCACGGCGATGACCGCCGCACGACGATCGAGGCCTTCGGCGGTGACGTCGACCTCGAGGACACGATCGCCGAGGAGCAGATGGTGATCTCTCTCACCAAGTCGGGCTACGTCAAGCGTCTCCCGGTGGACTCCTACCGGCGTCAGCACCGGGGCGGCAAGGGCGTCACCGGGATGAACCTGAAGGAGGGCGATTTCATCGAGCACCTCCACATCTGCTCGACCCATGACTACCTGCTCTTCTTCACCAACCGGGGGAAGGTCTGCCGGAAGAAGGTCTACGAGCTGCCGGAGGGGTCCCGCACGGCCCGAGGGTCGGCGCTGGTCAACCTGCTCCCTCTGAGGGACGGCGAGCGGGTCATGGCGGTGATCCCGACCAGGGAGTTCAAGGAGGGCAAGTACCTCGTCTTCGCCACGGCCGAGGGGCAGGTCAAGAAGACCGAGTTCCCGGAGTACAACACCCGGATAGAGGCAGACGGGATCATCGCCATCAAGATCCGTGACGGGGATGAGCTGGTCGGTGTCCAGCTCACCTCGGGGGATGACGACGTCCTGCTCGTCTCGAAGTCGGGCCACGCCTCGCGGTTCAACGAAGACCAGGCCCGTCCGATGGGCCGCGGTACGAGCGGCGTCAAGGGCATGAACGTCTCCCAGAAGGACAATCGCGTCCTCGCCCTGGCCGTCGCCCATGATGACGCCGAGCTGCTGGTGGTGACCGAGAACGGCTTTGGCAAGCGCACCGAGATCTCTGAGTACCCGGTGAAGAACCGCGGCACCAAGGGTGTCCTGACCGCGAAGCTGACCGAGGCGAAGGGTGGCCTGGCCGGGGCATTGATCGTCAAGGAACACCAGGAGCTCCTCTTCATCACCGAGAACGGGATGGTCCAGAGGACCTCGGCATCAGAGGTCCGCAAGATTGGCAGGGCGACCCAGGGTGTGAAGCTGATGGACGTCGCCGATGACGATCGGATCAGCGCCGTTGCGCTGGTGGTCGAGTCGGAGGCCGGCTCGGATGACGAGGCTCCCGAGACCGAGGCCCCCTCGGAGAACGGGTCCGTTCAGACCGACTGAGTCCCGGCCCTCGGGTAGGAGCCCAGGACGAAGACCGAGTCGGCCTTGCCGCGCAGGCCCTCCAGGGCCTCGGCCACTGGCTCGTCATCCGGGGTGCCTTCGATATCGATGAAGAACAGGTAGCGCCCGAGTACCCCTTTCTGCGGGCGCGACTCGATTCGCACGAGGTTGATCCCTCGTCCCGAGAACTCGACCAGCGCCTCGACCAGCGCTCCGGGGTGGTCACTGCCGAGCTCCGAGAAGACCAGGGTGGTCTTCCAGTCATCGGTCCCGTGATCACCACCGGCAGTCCCTGCCGGAGCGAGCCAGGCGAACCGGGTGACGTTGCCGGGGAGGTCCTCGACGTCGTTCATCAGGACGGTGCAGTCATAGAGTCCGGCCGCCCCGGCCGGCCCGAGGGCGGCCAGTTCACCCTTCGACTCGGCCACCTCCCGGATCGCCGCAGTGGTACTGGGAGCGATTCGCTGCTCGGCATCGGGAAGGCTCTCACGAAGGAAGCGGGCGCACTGGGCCAGGGCCTGGGGGTGTGAGGTCACGACCTTTATCTGCCCGAGGCTCGAGTCGGGCCGGGCGATCAGGGCCGAGTGGATCTCCTGTTCGAACTCACCGATGATCGTCACTTCGCTCCGGGCCTCCACCAGGGCATCGAGTGAACTGCGCACCGATCCCTCGATCGAGTTCTCGACCGGCACCATCGCGCGGTCGGAACGGCCTTCGGCCACTGTCTCGATCACTTCGGGGATCGTCTGGCAGATGACCGGCTCGAAGCCCGATTCGGCGAAGCCGCTCGAGCGCACGGCCTCTTCGCTGAAGGTGCCAGCCGGTCCGAGGTAGGCGACGCGCAAGGGTCGTTACTCGAAGGTGACGGTGTAGCTGCCCTGGTTGTTGTCGAGCAGGCCCTCACCGGGGACCTCGCTGACCTCGATCTCCAGGGTGACCTCGCCCGAAGGCGCCGGTGTCAAAGTGATCGATGCCGTCCCTGTCTCACCGATCCCGAGAGTGTCGATCGACTGGGTGAGGGCTTCCCCGCCGTCGACCGAGACTGAGACCTCGACGTCGCTCTCATCGGTCTCGCCCTGGTTTTGGACCGCTACGTCGACCACCGGCTCGGTTCCGGCCGGAATAACGGTCGAGACAGAGTCCGAGAGGCTCTGACCGCCGATCGAGACGTCGGCTATCCCGGTGCCGTGGATCGCCCCGTCATCGGCCTCACGGGGCGCCCCGCCTATCTCGGCCAGGGCGTCGCTGACCTCTTCCGGGTCAGACCACTTGATCGGGTCGGGCACGAACTCGCTGAGCGGGACCTTCGGCCCCGAGATGCCGTTGTCATCGAGGACCCCGCGCATCTGGGTGCGGACTATCCGGTTGAAGAGGACATCGGTCGCCACGAGGGCCTGGATCTGGAAGGCGATTCGCCTGACCGCCCGCTCGCGGCCCTCGTCACCGAGCGCCGTCGGTACCCGCCGGGCGATGTCGGACATCGCCCCGGCACGCATCCGGTAGACGAGGTCGAGCACGTCCTGTGGGTCCTCCATATCGCCCGGGACATCGAGCTTGTCCACCCTCCCCTTGAACGCCTCGACCGCCCCGCGGTCGGCCTCGACCTCGGTGGTGAAGTCACTCACCGAGAGCTCACCGGGGTCATCGAGCGTGGCGAAGAAATCCGACCCGAGGGTGTTGGACTCATCCGTGATCTGGGTGACCGAGTTGGTGTAGTCCTCGAGCGAGCGATTCTTGCGGGCGTCCAGGCACCCCCTGACCCCGACCACGATCAGCACGAGGACCAGGATCCCGATGCCGAGGGCGATTCCACGCCTGACCATCAGGGTCTTCCTCTTGTCGGGATCACCCGGTCCGGCCGAGGACCTGGGCTGACGCCGTTCGGGCTCGGGCAGGGCCTCTTCCTCAGTCGGGTCTGTCGGTCCGAAAAAGTCGTCCATTAGCTGCGTTCCGTGAGGTTCGCCACCTTGAATCTATTCCCTTCGCCGGAAGGGAGTCCCGGCGTTACGCCGATGTCCAGAGTTCCGGCATTCGAAGGGGGTTTGCGCCTTCTGTCGAAATAAGCGAGGTCATGGTCGGTTCAATCGTCAAGGGTCGCTTCGAGATCGAGGAGTTGATCGGCGCCGGAGGCTTCGGCCAGGTCTATCGCGCCTGGGACCACCGCCTGGAACGCGAAGTGGCCGTCAAGGTCGTCGAGACCGTCCCGCAGTCCGATCGCCGGATAGAACGGGAAGCCCAGGCTGCGGCGAGGCTGAACCACCCCGGGATCGTGATGCTGTTCGAGTTCGTCTATGAAAATGACGGCCCCTCGGGCGGACGGGCCTTCCTGGTGAGCGAGCTGGTCGAGGGTCGCAACCTGCGTGAGCTGGTCGATCGCGGGATGCTCAGCGATCGTGACATCGGCCGGATCGGCATCGAGGTGTCCGAAAGCCTCACCCACGCCCACTCTCGCGGGGTCGTGCACCGTGACCTCAAGCCGTCCAACCTGATCAGGCCGGACGGCGGGGGCCCGGTCAAGCTGATGGACTTCGGGATTGCCCGGTTGGCCGATGGCGATGACCTGACCAGGACCGGGGACGTGGTCGGGACGTTGGCCTACATGTCACCCGAGCAGGCCGAGGGTCTCGAGGCAGGCCCGGCCTCCGATGTCTTCTCCCTGGCCTTGACCCTCTACGAGGCTTTCGCCGGGGAGAACCCGCGCCGAAGGGCCACCACCGGGGGTTCCGTACGGGCGTTGGTGGAGGAAGTCCCTTCGCTGCAGGCCTACCGACCGGACCTGCCGATCGAGGTGATCGACGTGATCGACCACTGTCTGGAGTCGGATCCCGACGAGCGCCCTGACCCCGCCAGGCTCGGGACGGTCCTCGCCAGGGCAGGCAGGGCGCTGAGCACCGAGCAACCGGAGGGAGCGCCGCGGACCGGGTCATCGGGATCGACGGTGGTCGGCACCCTGGTGAGGGCGCTGCCGGCTCTGATCATCGGGGCAGCGGTCGGGTACGGAATGGCCCGGAGCGGCTCGGCCGACTTCGGTTCGGTCCTGCTGGCGGCCCTGGCGACGGCCGCAATCTCGGCCTTCATCCCCCGGCTCGGGTTCCTGGCCGGAAGCGGCCTGCTGGTCTTCTGGCTGGCCTCAGTTGCCGCCCTGCCCGGAGCAGCGCTCGGCATCGCCCTTGTGACGCTCCTGCCGGCAGTCTTGGTCAGGGGAAGGGGAGGGGCGCTGGCCGCGATCCCGGTAGCGCCCGTAGCGGGATTGATCGGCCTTGCCCCGGCCGGCGCACTGGTCTCGGGACTGGCCCAAAGACCCTTCGATCGGACGGTGATCGCCCTGGCCGGACTCTTCCTGACCGCCTTTGCCGAGGTGGTGACCGGTACCAAGCTGCTGTTCGGTGACCTGCCACGTGCCGGTGAGGGCTGGGACACCAGCCTCACGGGGTTTGCCTCAGAGGTACTGATCCCGGTCCTCACATCGCCGACCTTCCTGATCTCGATGGCGGCCTGGACCGCTGCGGCCCTGATCGGTGGGTGGCTGATCAGTCTGGCTCGCTCCCGGAGGACCGAGATGGGCGACCGTGCCGATTCCCGAACCGGAGTCACCGCTGCCCTAGGATCAGGAGGTGTTTCCGATGTCTCGTGAGCACGGGTCGGTCTCGGGCCGGGGGGGCTGCAGGTGAACCTGTTCCGGAACTTCGAGGCGAGGCTCGAAGGCCTGGTCGAGGGCGTGTTCAGCCGGGCCTTCAGTTCCGAGGTCCAGCCGGTCGAGCTCGCCCGCAAACTGGCCCGTGAGATGGACTCACACAAGACTGCCTCGGTGGCGCGGGTCTACGTCCCTAACGAGTACACGGTCTACCTCTCGACCCGCGATCGCGAGAAGTTCGAGGGCTACGAGGGCTCACTGTCCCAGGAGCTCGCCGGTTACCTGCTCGAGCATGCCCGGCGTCGCGGTTACGAGCTCCTCACCCGGCCCGAGGTGAAATTCAGCACTGACTCCAGGCTGCGCCTCGGGGAGTTCGGCATCCAGGCGCGGATGGTCAAGGCTCCGGCCCGGGAGGGAGAGCGCCCGGCCCAGGCAGAAGAGGGCAGGACGATGGTCTACACGGTGCCCAAACCGGCCGAGCGCGCAGCACCTGAGGCAGTGGCGGCTCCCCTCAAGGCAACGGTGGAGGTCGCCGGACGACGGATAGTGATCTCGGGCGGGCGGGCCGTCATCGGGCGCTCGGAGGAAGCCGAGGTCGTGGTGAGTGATCCAAACGTGTCGCGCCAGCACGCCGAGCTTCGCCAGAGCGGTTCGGGGGAGTGGCACCTGTTTGACCTGGGATCCACCAACGGGATCGAGGTCAACGGCAGGCGGGTCGAGTCGACCCGGCTTCGGGAGGGTGACCAGATCACGGTCGGGAAGACGACCCTGGCCTTCGGCCTGGCCAGGTAGGACGGTTGCCCGGTGGACCTCGAACCAGTTTCAGCTGTACTGAAGTTCGGCTTCCTGGTGATCCTGTTCCTCTACCTGGTCTGGATAGCCAGGGGGGCCCGTCGTGACCTCGTCAGGTCGGCCTCGGCGACTGATGACGTCACCGGGATCGCTTCCGTCCCGGCCTCGGGCCAGGATGCCTGGCTGGTGGTCGAGTCGGGCGGTGAGCTCGAGCCAGGGACAAGGTT
>JBBAUQ010000048.1:0-9944 GCA_040398125.1 Solirubrobacterales bacterium
CTGGACGGCCCGGCCGACCGGGTCGAGGGCCAGCGCCGGGTCATCGACCCCCCACAGCAGCAGGCTCGGGCGCTCGTCGGCCACCAGCACGTCCATCGTCGCCTGGCCCTCGGCTGCGCCCGGGGCATCCGGTGAGGTCGGGATCAGGGCCGGGAAGGCCCGGGCACCGGCCTTGGAATCGGGGGTGTCGAACGGTGCCGTGTAGCCGCGCATCACCTCTTCGCTGATGTCGGTCGTGGTCGCCCCGCCGATCAGTGGCTCGATCGGCAGGTCCTCGTTGGCCGCCACGAAATCGGCGAACTGGTGCCAGTTGTCGCTCATCTGCTGGTGTCCGTTGAAGGCCCCGGTGTTCATCGCGACCAGCCGGGTGAACCTCTCGGGCTCGACCACCGAGGAGACGTACAGCCCGAGCGGGCCGCCCCAGTCGTGGACCACCGCCGTCGCGTCGGTCAGGTCCAGCTCGGTGACCAGGTCGGCCAGGGCGGCCGCGTGGCGCTCGAAGCTGTACCAGGAGATGTCGGTCGGCTTGTCGGAGCGGCCGAAGCCGGGCAGGTCCGGCACCACGCAGCGGTAGCCGGCCTCGAGCAGGGGTGGCATCACCTTCCGCCAGAGGAATGACCAGGTCGGCTCGCCGTGGACCATCAACACGGTCGGCCCGTCGCCCTCGTCGAGGTGGGCCAGCCGCATCCCGTCCCACTCCCGGTAGACCGGCTCCCACGGGAAGTCGGGCAGGTCCTGAAAGCGTTCATCCGGGGTCCGGTGGGCCGCCATTGAATCGCCAGCGTACTCTTCCGGGTAGCCTTCCGTCCCGACGATCAAAGGTGATCATGGGGATCCGCCCCATTCAGGGGCGATTGCGGACGAAGAAGGGGGAGATCGATTTGAGCGACACGAACCGCAACGCCTATCTGGTCCTCGCGGCGATGATCTTCGCCGTGGCGATGACCTTCATCGACCAGACGATCGTCTCCATATCCGTACCCGAGATCCAGAGGGAGCTCGATCTCAGCGAGACCGGGGTGCAGTGGGTGATCAACGGCTACCTGTTGACCCTCTCGGCCCTGTTCGCCTTCGGCGGCAAGATCGCCGATGTCTTCGGCCGCCGGAAGATGGTCGTAACCGGTGTACTCGTCTTCGCCATCGCCTCGGCTCTCTGCGGGGCCACACCGGCCACCGGCCTGGCCGAGGCCTGGATCGTCGCCTTCCGGATGATTCAGGGAGCAGGGGCGGCGATCATGTTCCCGGCCGCTCTGGCGATCGTGATCGCCTCCTTCCCGATCGAGCGCCGTGGCCAGTCGGTGGCCATCTTCTTCGGCATTACCGGTGCCCTCACCTCGGTCGGGCCGATCGCCGGCGGCTACCTGACCGAGTGGACCTGGCGTTCGATCTTCTGGATCAACATCCCGGTAGCGATCATCGCCCTCATCCTCATCTTCATCTCCAAACCCGATGACCAGCCGAGGCCCCAGAAGGTCGACTACCGCGGTGCCGTCCTGATCTCACTCGGCATGGGACTTACCGTCCTCGGTTTCCAGCAGTCCTCGAACTGGGGCTGGTCCAGCCCCGAGACCATCGGGGCGATCGTGATCGGCCTCCTGGTGCTGGTCGCCTTCGTCCGCAACCAGCTGAACTCCGAGACTCCGCTGCTCAAGCTCCGGATCTTCAAGGACCGGGCCTTCGCCGCCAACAACGCTGTCCTCTTCCTGCTGTCGATCGCCTTCGTGCCGCTCTTCTTCTTCGCCGCCACCTACTCCCAGATCTCCCTCGGTGACAGCCCGACCGATGCCGGCCTCTACCTGCTGGTCGCCTTCGCCGGTTTCGGGCCGGCGACCCAGGTCGGCGGGAGGATCCTCGACAAGAAGGGGGCCCGCTACGCAGTGGTGCCGGGCACCCTGATCGCCGCGGTCGGTTTTTTCTTCTGGGCAGGGAGCCTGACCGACCTCTCGGGAGGCCTCAGTGACCAGTGGCCCTTCATCGTCCTGGCCGGCTTCGGCCTCGGCCTCGCACTCGGCCCGGCCAACACGGATGCGATCAACCGGGCACCGAACACCAGCTATGGGGAGGCGACCGGGATCACCCAGACCGTGAGGAACTTCGCCGCCAGTCTCGGCCTGGCCATCCTCGGGACGATCCTCTTGACCCAGAACCGGCTCAACCTCGAGAACTCGCTCGAGAAGATCGGCGTCCCCACCGCGACTGCCGACAGGTTTGCCGAGAAGCTCTCCCAGGCCGGTGGGGGAAACCGGGCCGAGTTCGTCTCGGAGTTCGGGGCGAAGGCCAAACAGGCCTTCGGGGCGGTCCAGCTGGACTACGCGATGGCGACCCGGTCGGTCTTCTACGTCATGGCCGGAGTCTTGGCACTCTGTTTCCTGGTTGCCCTCGTCTTCTCGCCACCCGGCAGGATGGAAGAGGTCCTGGTGGCCGACGATGAAACAGACCCTGGCACTCCTGGTCCGGACCGGTCCGGGGCCGGGGCACCCGGGCCGTCTGCCCCGGCTAGCTGACCGGAGGCCTCCGGTAGCCTTTCCTTCGGCCTCGGACCGCTGGGGCAGGGGTCTTCTCCGGCCCCGTCACGGCGGCCTGGTGAACCGGCGCTACTGCCGGGTGGCCTGCCAAAGCGAAGATGAGCGACAGTCCCGACGATAAGAGCTCGACCCCGACCGAGGGCCAGGGCAAAGGCAGTGCCTCGGTCTTCGGCGTGCCCCTGTTGCCGGCCGCCTTCCTGGTGGCCGTGGTGCTCGCCCTGGGCGCGATCCTCGGCGTTCTCGCCTACCGGACCTACCTCGACCGCAAGGATGACCCCGCCCCGGCCCTGGCGGCAGAGGCCCCCCAGCCCGGCGCCGGCGTTCCCGAGAAGTGGCGCCCCGACCCCGGCGGTCGCTACCCGGCCCAGTTCGCCGCCACCCAGATGTTCCCGCCGAGGTTTGACCCGGCCCGTCGCGACTACGTCGTCCGGTGCGTGCCCGGCAAGGTCAAGGTCCAGGTCCGGGCCAGGCCCGGCACCAGGGTCGAGGTCGAGGGCTACCCGGCCAAGACCGGCAGGTTCTTCGCCGAGGCCCGGGTCCTCCCGGGCCAGGACTTCTCCGTCCGGGTAACCGGCCGCGGGGAGGCCGATAGCTACCGGGTCCGGTGCCTGCCCGATGACTTCCCCCGCTGGAGCTACCGGCAGTTCCGTCGGCCGCCCAAGGGCTCCTTCCTGGTCTCGATGAGGCCGAAGCCGACCAATGAGAACAGGAACTGGATGATCGTCTTCGACCAGGACGGCGTGCCGGTCTGGTGGTACAGCCCGCTCACCAACACCCTCGGCGGCCAGGTGCTCGCCGACGGCACCGTCCAGACTGCCCGTGGCTTCGGTGACGGCTTCGGCCAGGACGCCCGGGCGATCAATGAGATCCGGACCCTGAACGGCCGCCTGGTCAAGACGGTCGGCACCAAGGGGACCCCGACTGATGGCCACGAGTACATCCGGCTGCCCAACGGCAACGCCCTGGTGATGAGCTACAGCCCCCGGCTCGGGGCCGACCTCTCGGTCCTGCCGATCGAGGGCCGAACCGACGGTGACAAGGACGCCTCCCTGGATGGAGAGATCCAGGAGGTCACCCCTTCCGGCAAGGTCGTCTGGCGGTGGAACTCGTCTGACCACATCCCGCTTTCCGAGATCCCGCCCCGTTGGCGTGGCCGGATAGCCCGCAACCCCCACCCCGACCCCCAGGGCAACCGGCGCTATGACACCTTCCACCTGAACTCGATCGAGCCCTGGCGAGGCCAGCTGGTCATCTCGACCCGCCACACCGACAAGGTCTACGGGATCTCGCGAAAGACCGGCGAGGTGCTGTGGACCTTCGGCGGCACCAGGACGCCCAAGTCGCTGAAGATAGTGGGTGATGACCCGCATGCCGACTACCCGATCGGCGGCCAGCACGATGCCCGGATCACCGACGGCAACATTCTCTCGGTCCATGACAACGGGACCCACCTGAACCGCCCGCCCCGGGTCGTCCGCTACCGCCTGGACCTGAAGAACCGGACTGCCACCTTCGTCAGTGAGGTGACCGATGAGAAGGCAGCCCCTGACAGCCACTGCTGCGGCGGCAGCCGGCCCTTCGGTGACGGTTGGCTGGTCGCCTGGGGCAACAACCCGGTCGTCTCGGGCTTCGACTCTCGTGATGAGCTGGCGTTTCGTCTCACCCTCCCGGTACCGCCCTACCGCGCCGTCCCGGTACCTGACTCGGTCAGCCTGAAGGCCCTCGGGCGTGGTCTCGAGAAGATGGAGATGGGTCCCCAGCCGCCGGCCACCGGGGTCAAGCCGATCGAGTTCTACGGCACCGGATGACCGCTCCCCAGTTTCCCCGTGAGACCGATGAGGCCGGCGCCTTCGTCCGCCAGGACAGTGCCTTCCGCGGATCGGTCACCGCTGACGGCTCCAGCGGCCACCCTGCCGAGGCCGGCCGCTACCACCTCTACGTCTCACTGGCCTGCCCCTGGGCCTCGCGAGCCGTCATCTACCGCCGGTTGAAGGGCCTGGAGGAGGCGATCTCGATGACCGTGGTCGACCCCGTCCGTAATGAGCTGGGCTGGCGCTTCACCGCGGAAGAACCCGACCCGATCAACGGCTTCGAGTTCCTCTCCGAGGCCTACCTGCTGACCGATCCCGACTTCGAGGGCCGGGTAACCGTGCCGGTGCTCTGGGACAAGCAGGAAAATCGCGCCGTCAACAACGAGAGCTCGGAGATCATCCGGATGCTGAACTCCGAGTTCAACGCCTTCGCCGGTGACCCCGAGCTCGACTTCTACCCCGAGGACCTCAGGCCCGAGATCGACTCGCTGAACGAGCGGATCTACCACGGGGTCAACAACGGGGTCTACCGCTGCGGCTTCGCCACCACCCAGGAGGCCTATGAGGCGGCCTTCGTCGAGCTCTTCGAGACCCTCGACTGGCTCGATGACCTGCTGGCCGAGCGCCGCTACCTGACCGGTGACCGGATCACCGAGGCCGACTGGCGCCTCTTCGTGACCCTGGTCCGGTTCGACCCGGTCTACGTCGGCCACTTCAAGTGCAACCAGCGCCGGATCGCCGACTACCCCAACCTCTCGGGTTACCTGCGGGACCTCTACCAGCACCCGGGCGTCCGCGAGACGGTCGACTTCGACCAGATCAAACGCCACTACTACATCACCCACCCCCAGATAAACCCGACCGGGGTCGTCCCGATGGGCCCCCTGATGGACCTCGACGAGCTGCCCGGCAGGGAGCACCTGGGAGCTGCCGACTGATGTCCGGGGGAGGCAACGCTCTCTCCCACCGGCTCCGCCGGTTCTTCCGTAATCCGACTCCGCGGTTCGACTCGGTCCGCCAGCTGGACGTCTTCCTGATCAGTGCGATCGTCATGGTCCTGGTCATCCGGACCCAGCTCTGGCTGACCAACTATCCCCAGCTCGGCGGCGGCGACCTCCACATCGCCCACCTGCTCTGGGGCGGGCTCTTCATGCTGATCGCCATCTGGCTCGCCCTGATCTACGTCAACCGGTGGTCGCGCCGGGCCGCCGCGGTGATCGGCGGCATCGGCTTCGGCTTCTTCATCGACGAGCTCGGCAAGTTCATCACCGAGGACAACGACTACTTCTTCCAGCCGGCCGCCCCGCTGATCTACCTGGTTTTCATCATCCTCTTCCTGGTCATCCGGACGGTCGCCCGGTACCAGAAGCCGAGCCCCGAGGTTGCCCTCGCCAACGCGCTGGACCTGTTGCCTTCGACCGTCACCGGAGAATTCGGCCAGGAGGAACACCTGGCGGCCGACCAGCTGCTTGACCAGGCCGACCCGAAGGACCCCCGGGTGATCGCGATCCGCCAGTACCTGGCCACGGTCGAAGTCCAGCCCCAACAGGCTCCGACCAGGTTCGGCCTCTGGCTGGAACGGATGAAGCACCGGATCACCGAGCTGACCCGGGCTCGCTGGTTCGAGCCGGCCGTGGTGACCGTGCTGATCGTCTGGGCCTTCTTCAGCCTGCTCGGTGTGATCGAGATCCAGACCGACCTGTTCGGCCTCGACCAGCGCGACAAACCGATCCCCGGCACGGCCGGTGAGCTGATCGGGTGGGGGAGGGCCCTCTCGATGCTGGCCTCGGTCGCCTTCGTCGGCCTCGGTACCTGGCGGATGCTCCGCAAGCACCACCAGGCGGCCTACCGCGCCTTCAGCACGGCTCTCTTGATCTCGATCTTCATCACCCGCGTCTTCTCCTTCTTCGAGATCCAGTTCACCGCCGTATTCGGCCTGGCGGTCGACATCCTGATGCTGGCCGCGATCGCCGCGCTCTCGGCCCGCGATGAGCAGGAGCAGGAGATCTTCCTCGGCAAGCCCGGTCACAGCACGGGCCCGGAGGTGGCCAGTGGGACGCAGCAAGCGCGGTAAGGGTCGACCCGCCAGGGAGCCGGCCCCGACCTCCAGCTACACCGACTCCGAGGGCAACGTGCTCGTCTTGCGGCAGTCGCTTTCCCCGGGGACGATCACCAAGTTGGCCGAGCCGCCGTCCTCGGCCGCAGCCGACATCGAGGACGCCTGGCAGCGCCGGGAGGAGATGCTCTTCGAGCGCCTGGCCGTCTCCTGGGAGATCGCCGGCCTGCCGCTCGATGACCAGAAGATGCTGCTCGGCCGCTACCGGATGGCCGACCCCGAAACCCGCCGCTGGGTCCGCGAGACGATCACCGCCCACGTCCGCGAGTTCATCCCCGAGATCGCTACCTGAGCCCGTCGGGGCCGCGGCAGGGCCATTCGCGCAATAGTTGGGACCGATGGGAGCGCTCGACGGGATCCTCGTGGCCGACTTCAGCCGGGTGCTGGCCGGGCCGCTCGCCGCGATGACCCTCGGTGACCTCGGGGCCGAGGTGGTCAAGGTCGAGCCGCCCGGGGGCGATGAGACCCGCGGCTGGTTTCCGCCGGTAGATGACGAGGGCCGCTCCACCTACTTCCTCGCGGTCAACCGCAACAAGCGCTCGGTCGTCTTCGACCTCAAAGACGAAGGTGACCTGGCGCTCACCCGTGAACTCGTCTCCCGGGCCGATGTCGTGATCGAGAACTTCCGCCCCGGCACGATGGAGCGCTTCGGCCTCGATTACGAGTCTGTCTCCCGGGAGAACCCCGGCGTCGTCTACTGCTCGATCACCGGCTTCGGCCGTGATCGCGGCGCCGCCATGCCGGGCTATGACCCGCTCGTCCAGGCTTTGAGCGGGCTGATGTCGGTGACCGGCCCGGCCGACGGTGAGGCCTCCAAGGTCGGGGTCGCCGTGGTCGACGTGATCGCCGGCATGAACGCGGCCACCGGGATCCTCGCCGCGCTCTACTCCAGGCAGGCCGGGGGAGGGGGCCAAAGGGTCGAGGTCGACCTGCTCTCGACCGCCCTGTCCGGTCTGGCCAACCAGTCCTCTGCCTGGCTGAACACCGGCCAGGCCCCGACCCGGGCCGGCAACATCCACCCGAGCATCGAGCCCTTCCGGACCTTCACCGCCGCTGACGGCCCCCTGATGGTCTGTGCCGGCAATGACGCCCAGTTCGCCCGCCTGGCCGGGGCCCTCGGCAGCCCGGAACTGGCCACCGATCCCCGCTTCCTCACCAACTCCGACCGGGTCGCCAACCGCGAGGTGCTGGGAGAGCTGATCGAGGGGGCCCTGGCCGATCAGACCGTCACCGAGTGGACCGAGGCCTTCACCGCCGCCGGTGTCCCGGCCGGCCCGGTCAATGACATCGGCCAGGGGTACGCCCTGGCTGAATCCCTCGGGCTGGGCCCGGTCGATGACACCGGCGGCCCCCGCACCCCGGCCTCGCCGATCGGCCTCTCGGCCGAGCCGACCTCATCGCGCCGGCCGCCCCCGACCCTCGACCAGCACGGTGAAGACATCCGGCGCTGGTTGGCCGGCCAGGCCGACTCGCCGGAGGGCTGACCTCCCGGTAGCTCCCCGGGACCGGCCAGCCGCTAACTTCCCCGATCCGATGGCAGCCCTAGACGGAATACTGGTAGCCGACTTCAGCCGCGTCCTCGCCGGCCCGCTGGCCTCGATGACCCTCGGTGACCTCGGTGCCGACGTGGTCAAGGTCGAGCCACCGACCGGTGATGACACCCGCGCCTGGAACCCGCCGGCCGATGATCGCGGCCGGGCCACCTACTACCTGACCGTCAACCGCAACAAGCGCTCGGTCGTGCTCGACCTGAAGGACGAGGCCGACCTGGAGCTCGCCCGGGAGCTGATCCGCCGCGCCGACGTCCTGATCGAGAACTACCGCCCGGCCACCATGGGCCGCTTCGGCCTGGACTATGAGACCGTCTCGGCCGGGAACCCGGGCCTGGTCTACTGCTCGATCTCGGGCTTCGGGGAGAACGGCGGCCGCGACCTGCCGGGGTTCGACCCGCTGGTCGAGGCCGTCAGCGGCCTGATGTCGGTCACCGGCCCGGCCGACGGCGAGGCGACCAAGGTCGGGGTCGCCCTGGTGGACGTGATGACCGGCCAGAACGCCGTGATCGCGATCCTCGCTGCCCTCCGCGCCCGGGAGCAGGACGGCCGCGGCCAGAAGGTCTCGGTCAACCTGCTCTCGACGGCCCTCGCGGCCACCGAGAACCACGGCTCCTCCTACCTGGCCACCGGCGTCTCGCCCAAGCGCTCCGGCAACGTCCACGCCTCCATTGCCCCTTTCGAGACCTTCCACACCGAGAACGGCCCGATGATGCTCTGCGTCGGCAACGAGCGTGAGTTCAGGCACCTGCTCGAGGCCCTCGATCTGGAGGACCTGGCCGAGGACGACCGCTTCAAGACCAACTCCGACCGGGTCGCCAACCGGACCGAGCTCCACCGGATCCTCGGTGAGCGCCTCTCGGCCGAGACCAGGGAGTACTGGGTCGAGGTCTTCCATGAGAAAGGCGTCCCGGCCGGCCCGGTCAATGAGATCGGCACCGGCTTCGAGCTGGCCGAGTCCCTCGGCCTCGACCCGATCGACGACTTCGACGGCACCCGCAGCCCGGCCTCGCCGCTCGGCCTCAGCACCACCCCGCCGAAGACCAGGATGGCGCCCCCGGACCTCGACCAGCACGGCGAGGAAATCCGGGCCTGGCTCGCCCAGCAGTAGGCCGCCACTCCCGCCGCCGGTGACCGGCTGGCACAATCGAGGAGTGGACCTGGAACTGCTGGAAAGCACCATGGATGAGATCGGCGAGCCCGCTTACCGGGCAACCCAGGTCTGGGAGTGGCTCGCCCGCGGCGAGGGCTCGCTCGACTCGATGACCAACCTGCCGCTCGCCCTCCGCCAGGAACTGGCCGAACGCCTGCCGGTCTCGACCCTGACCGTCGCGCAGACCGCAACCTCTGATGACGGCACGGTCAAGGCCCTGTTCGGGACCGCCGATGACCGCCCGGTCGAGGCCGTGCTGATGCGCTACCGCGACGGCCGTCGCTCCGTCTGTCTCTCCAGCCAGTCGGGCTGTCCGCTCACTTGCACCTTCTGTGCGACCGGCTCGATGAAGTTCGGCCGCAACCTGACCGAGTCCGAGATCCTCGACCAGGCCCTCCACTTCCGCCGGATCGAGCCGATCAACCACGTCGTCTTCATGGGGATGGGCGAGCCCATGATGAATCTCGACAACGTCCTGGCCGCCTGCGAGAGGCTGCCCGACATCGGTGTGGCCAACTCGAAGACGACCATCTCGACCGTCGGCTGGCTGCCCGGGATCGAGCGGATGGCCCACGAGGGGCCGTCGGTCAGGCTTGCCCTCTCACTCCACGCCCCCGAGGACTCGCTCCGCTCGGCGATCATGCCGGTCAACGACCGCTACCCGATCGCCGCCCTGATCGAGGCCTGCCTTCAGTGGCGGCGGGCCCGCCGCCGCAAGGTCTTCATCGAGTACCTGATGCTGGACGGGGTCAATGACAGCCCGGCCCAGGCCCGCCAGCTCGCCGAGCT
>JBBAUQ010000049.1:0-9610 GCA_040398125.1 Solirubrobacterales bacterium
GATCCTCTCGCCGACGACGATCCTCGTGCAGCAGCACCTCGGCACCTTCAGGGAGCGGATGGCCGACCTCCCCTTCCGGATCGAGTCAGTGAGCCGCCTGAGGAGCCCGGCCGAGACGAAGAAGGTTCTGGCCGAGTTCGCGGAGGGCAAGGTAGACATCCTGATCGGCACCCACCGTCTCTTGTCCAGGGACGTCAAGGCGTCCGATCTCGGCCTGGTCATCGTCGACGAGGAGCAGCGTTTCGGGGTGAAGCAGAAAGAGCTGTTGCGGCAGCTGAAGCTCGAGGTCGACGTACTCTCGATGTCGGCCACGCCGATCCCGCGCAGCCTCCAGATGTCGATGTCTGGCCTCAGGGACATCTCGGTGATCGAGACGCCACCGGAGGGCCGTCGGCCGGTACGGACCTGGGTCGGCCCCTGGGACGAGGAACTCGTGCAGAAGGCGATCAGGCGTGAGAAGGAGAGGGGAGGCCAGGTCTTCTACCTCCACAACCGGGTCGAGTCACTCGATGCAGCCGCCGAGCGCCTCCGGGCGATCGTGCCGGACCTCAGGGTGGTGGTGGCCCATGGCCAGATGGAGGAATCGGGCCTGGAGGAGGCGATGCTCGCCTTCATGCGGGGCGAGGCCGACTGCCTGGTCGCCACCACGATCATCGAATCCGGGATCGATATCCCCTCGGCCAACACCCTGATCGTCGAGCGGGCCGACCAGCTCGGACTGGCCCAGGCCTACCAGATTCGGGGCAGGGTGGGCCGTTCACGGGAGCGAGCCTTCGCCTACCTCCTGTACCCGAGCGAGGAGGCACTTACCGAGGAGGCCTCGACCAGGCTGGCCACCCTGGCGGACCACACCGAGCTCGGCTCGGGCTTCAGGATCGCGATGCGCGACCTCGACATACGGGGCGCCGGCAACCTGCTCGGGGATGAGCAGTCCGGGCACGTCGCTGCAGTCGGGTTCGAGCTCTACTGTCAGTTGATTGACGAGGCCGTCGCCGAGCTCAGCGCAACCGACGGCCAGGCAGACGAGCCCCGGCCGATCAGGGTGGACGTCGACGTAGACGCCTACCTCCCCTCGGCCTACATCCCCTACGAGGCCGCCAAGATAGACGTCCACCGCCGGATTGCCGGAGCTCGCAGGAGCGGGGACCTCGCAGCGATCGAGGCCGAACTGGTCGACCGGTTCGGACCCCTGCCCGAGCCGGTCTCCAACCTCCTCTCGCTGCAGCGGGCCCGGATCGCCATCGGCCAGTCAGGGGCAGATGCGGTCCAGTTCTCGGGCGGAAAGCTGGTGGCGACCGGCCTCGATCTCGATTCCGAGGCTGCGGAATCGCTCCGCGGGGCGATCGATGGCGTCGTCTACGACTGGCGCTCGGGCGAGGCATCGGTGGCGGTCTCCCGGGAGCCTCAGGAAAAGCTGGAAATGCTCGAATCCCTCGCCGGGGCACTCTCCACGGCCCGTACGGGTATGCTCTCGGTCTCGTGAGATCGATGCTCGAGACGACCGCCCGAGGAGGGATTTCCGCATGAGCGCATCACGCCAGACCGGCCTTTTCTTCTTCGGTGCGCTGTTGATCGTCCTGTTCGCCGGTTTCGCCGTTGCCCAGGGGATCGGCTTCCCCAAGGTGCCTTCCGGTGATGTCGCGCTGGTCGAGGATGCGCCCGAGCCGAACATCTCGCAGGCCGAATTCGACCGTACCTTCCAGCAGTCCTGGCGCAGGCTCGGCCTGCGGAAGGCGCCGGAGGAGGGCGACGCCCAGTACGACCAGGCCAAGGAAGCCGCGATGAACGACCTCCTGGACCGGACCTGGCTCACCGCCGAGGCGGCCGAGCTGGGCGTGACGGCCTCCGAACGCGAGGTGGACAGCGAGTTCAAGACGATCAAGGACAGTCAGTTCGCCAACGAGGCCGACTTCGAGAAATTCCTGAAGGACAACGGCTTTACCAACGAGGAGGTCCTCGAGCGGGTCAAGCTCCAGGTCCTGAGCCGCAAGATCGAGCAGAAGATCACCTCTGAGGCCGGATCGGTCTCCGAGGACGACATCCAGGACTACTACGACTCGACCATCGAGAACTTCACCAGGCCCGAGACCAGGGACATCCTGCTGATCAAGGTTCCGGACCAGAAGAAGGCCGACCAGGTCCAGAAGGCACTGGACGGCGATGACTCCGACAAGGCCTTCAGCAAGCTGGCCCGCGAATTCTCGACCGATGCCAGCAAGAGTGACGGCGGCAAGGCCACGGCTTCCGAGGGCACTTACCCCGGGGCGGCCGGCGAGGCCATCACCGGGGCTTCGGAGGGCACGGTCGAGGGCCCGATCGAAGCCGACGGGGAGTTTTATTTCTTCAAGGTCACCAAGGTGAACCCCGAGGAAGTCGAACCGCTCGACAAGGTCAGGGCGCAGATCAAGCAGCAGATAGAGCCGACCCTCGGTCAGGCGGCTCTGGCCGACTTCGTCAGCAACTACAACTCCAAGTGGACCTCGCGTACCTACTGTGCCGAGGACTACGTGATCGAGCGCTGCCGGAACTTCGAGCCGACCGGACAGTCAGAGACGGTCGACCCGGCCTGCTTCGAGGAGGACGCCGGAAACCGTGACCGCGAGACGCCGCTGGCCTGTCCGGCAGGGGTCCTGCAGGTCAAGCCGCTGCCCCCGGGCAGCAACGCCGATGCCGGACCGCTGGGCCAGACGACGGCCCAGCCCCTGCCGCAGCGGCCCGTGCTGCCCGGCGATTCCTCCGAGGCCGGTGGAGCGTTCCCGGGCGGCATAGACCCCAGCCAGATACCGATCGACCCGCAGCAGGCAGCCCCGCCGCCCGGCTGAGCACCGGAACCGGGATGAGCGAGCAGCCCAGCCCCCTGGCCGAGGCGCTCGAGAGGCTGGACGCGGTAACCAGGCGCCTCAGGGTCGAATGCCCGTGGGATCGGGAACAGGACTCGCGCTCGATCGTCCCGCACACGGTCGAGGAGGCCTACGAGCTAGCCGAGGCAATCGCCCGGTCCGATGACGCGGCGATTCGCGATGAACTGGGTGACGTCCTTTTCCAGGTCGTGTTCCTCGCTCTGCTCCAGGAGGAGAAGGGCGAGGGGGATCTGGCCGGGATTGCCGACCAGCTGACCGACAAGCTGATCCGTCGCCACCCGCACGTCTATCCGCCCGATCCCGAGGATTCGATCCAGGGGGAGGGGATCGAGACTGCGAATGACGTTCGGCGGCAGTGGGACTCGATCAAGCGTGACGTCGAGGGCAGATCTGGTGAGGACTCGTGGAAAAAGCCAGGCCTCCCGGCCCTGGTCTATGCCAACAAGGTCCAGTGGAAGCTCGATCCCGAGAGCCGGCCGGCCAATGCCGCTCGTGAGAACCTGGATCTCGACAGGGATGAGGAGGAGGTCGGCCAGGCGCTCTGGGAGCTGGTCGACCGGGCCCGGAAGAGCGGTGTGGATCCCGAAATCGCCCTCCGGCGGGTGGCCGAACGCCACGCCGCCCAGATGGCCGAACGGGACTAGACTCCTCCCCGATGAGCGCCATAGAGAAAGTCCGGGCCCGGCAGATCCTCGATTCACGGGGCAACCCGACCGTAGAGGTCGACGTGGTGCTGGGCGAGGGCCAGGTCGGCCGTGCCGCGGTGCCCTCCGGGGCCTCCACCGGGGAGTTCGAGGCGGTCGAGCTCCGGGATGGCGGCGAAGAGTGGAACGGACGTGGGGTGGCCGATGCAGTCGCCAACGTCAACGGTGAGATCAACGAGACCCTGGTCGGCTTCGATGCCACTGACCAGGATGGCCTTGACCGCCGCCTGATCGAGCTGGACGGGACCGATGCCAAGGGACGCCTCGGTGCGAATGCGATCCTCGGCGTGTCGCTGGCGACCGCAAAGGCCGCTGCGAAACTCGAGCACAGGCCCCTCTACGAGTACCTGGCGCTCCTCTTCGGCACGGAGCGGCCCGACCTCCTGCCGGTGCCGATGATGAACGTGCTGAACGGCGGCGAGCACGCCGACAACTCGGTCGACTTCCAGGAGTTCATGGTCGTGCCGGCCGGATTCGACTCCTTCTCCCGCTGCCTCAGGGCCGGGACCGAGGTCTTCCATTCGCTCAAGGCGATCCTCGCCGGGAGTGGCCTCTCTACCACCGTCGGGGACGAGGGCGGATTTGCCCCCGACCTCGATTCCAACCGGGTGGCACTCGAGATCCTGAGTGAGGCGATACGGGCGGCCGGTTACGAGCCGGGAGGCGACTGTTTCATCGCCCTCGACCCGGCCACCAGTGAGCTTTTCTCGGACGGGCAGTACGAGCTCCGTTACGAGGAGACCACGCTCGACGCCGACCAGATGGCCGCCTACTGGACCGACGTGGTGGAGGCCTTCCCGGTCATCTCGATCGAGGACGGGATGGACGAGGAGGACTGGCAGGGCTGGAAGCTCTTGACCGACCGGATCGGCGATCGGGTCCAGTTGGTCGGCGACGACCTCTTCGTGACCAATCCCGAGCGGCTGCGACGCGGGATCGAGAGCGAGGTGGCCAACTCGGTCCTCGTCAAGGTCAACCAGATCGGCACCCTGAGTGAGACATTCGAGGCGATCAGGCTTGCCAGGGAGGCCGGGTTCACGACAGTCATCTCCCACCGCTCCGGTGAGACCGAGGACACGACCATCGCCGACCTGGCCGTGGCCACCGGGGCGGGCCAGATCAAGACGGGCGCCCCGTCGCGCTCGGATCGCGTGGCGAAGTACAACCGGTTGCTCCGGATCGAGGAGGAACTCGGCCCGGAGGCCAGGTTCGGCGGGAAGTCGGTCTTTCCCCAGCTTTCGTGAAGGAAACCGTTTCCCGACCGAGAAATCCGGGAAGTGGCAGCAGGAACCCATGCGACTGGCACTCTCCGCCGCGGACGTCGACGTCCGGGCCGACGCCGGGGTCCGAACCGCTCTTCGGGTCGAATCCAGTGGGATCGGGTGGGCCGGATCGCGTTGCTGTTGGTGGTTCTCGGGCTGCTGATCTCCTACATCGGACCGTTGCTGGATCTCGGCAGGACCTTCCACCTCTCGAAGCAGTCGAGTGCCGACCTCGAGCGGGTACAGGCCGAGAACGAGAAGCTCCGGCGACAGGCCGAGTTCCTCCAGAGCGACACGGTGCTGCGGCGCGAGGCCCGGCGCCAGGGCATGGTCGTCGCGGGCGAGCGCCCGTACGTCATAAACGGCCTCGGGCGCTGACGCACGGTCGGTCCCGGGAGCGGATTTGAGCGCCGCCTCCTTCTACCTCGGTCTGATCGTCCTCATCGGGGCGCTCCTCGCGTCCTGGTACGTCGCCCGCCGGCTAAGGCGGCGACTCATGCCGGACTGGGAGGGGTCGCCCGGGGTCCTCGCCGAGGTAGTGGTGGCGTTGGCGATCCTGGTGGCAGGAGGGGAGCTGCTCGGGCTGTTCGGACTGCTGAAGCCCTGGAGCCTCCTGCTGCTCCTCGCCCTGCTCGCCCTGGTGGCCCGGCTCGGCCTGACCGAGGCTGGGCCCGGGGGCGGTGACGACGGCTGCCGGTCTGGAGGGCAGGTGCCGCGCTGGGGTGCCTTCCTGGCGCTCGGCGTGACCGCGGTGCTGGTCGGACAGTGGGCCTCCTTTGCTACCAACAGTCTCGATTTCGGCATCACCAACTTCGATTCGGTCTGGTACCACCTTCCCTTCTCGGCCGAGATGGCCCGCACCGGCTCGGTCCTCAAGTACCTCAGGACCGAGACGGTCTTCGTCAACTGGTTCTACCCCCAGAATTCCGAGCTGCTCCACGCAATCCCGATGGTCTTCACCGGGCGTGACTTCTTCTCGGTGCTGATCAACTTCGGCTGGCTCGCCCTCGCCCTGCATGCGGCTTGGAACATCGGGCGCCCCTGGAACCGTTCCCACCTGACCCTGGCCGCCGCCGCAGTGGTCCTGGCCAGCCACACCCTGGTCGTGCGGGAGCCCGGCACCGCCAAGAACGACATCGTCGTGGTCGCCCTGCTGCTCTCCTCGGTGGCCGTGCTGTTGAACATCGGGTCCCGGAAGAAGGATGACGGAGGGGGAGCGTTCGGGCCCGGCTGGCCACTTGCCCTGGCCGGCCTGGCGGCCGGACTGGCCGCCGGCACCAAGTACACCGCCCTCGCCCCGGTGGTGTTGATCACGGTCGCAGTCGGTTTCACGGCCTTTCCGGGGGTGAGGCTGAGGGCACTCGGCACCTGGCTAGGGGGAGTCCTGGCCGGGGGAGGCTTCTGGTACCTGCGAAACCTCCTGGTGACCGGTAATCCCGTACCCCAGGTCCGACAGCTCGGCCCGCTCGAGTTACCGGGCCCCGAGCGCCTCCAGGAGGTACGCCCCGATTTCAGCGTCGCCCACTACCTGACCGACTGGCAGGTCTGGAGCGAATTCCTGATCCCCGGCCTGGAGAGGGGCTTCGGCCCGTTCTGGCCGGTCCTGTTGGCTTTGGTCTTCATCGGTCCCCTGGTCGTCCTGGTCAAGGCCGACCGGCGTCTGGTCCGGGCTCTCGCCCTGGTGGCCCTGGGCGCTGCGCTCGCCTATCTCTTCACCCCACTCGGAGCCTCCGGGCCGGAAGGCAGCCCGGTCGGCTTCGCGATCAACCTGCGCTTCCTCGCTCCGGCCCTCGTCCTGGCCCTCGTCCTGGTTGCCCTGCTGCCGGTCTTCAGCCGGCCCCGGGCCCAGGCCGTCTTCGCGGTGGTGGCGGTAGTCCTCTTCCTCACGGCCGGCAGGCCGGATGCCCTCTATGAACTGGGGGGCAAGTACTTCGGCCTGGCCGTTGCCCTGGTCTTCGTACTGATCCCGGGAATCGCCTGGCTGGTCAGTGGCCGTGAACGGTCCGACAGACGGACCGCGGTGGTCGTCACCGGGCTGGTCGGGTTAGTGGCCTTTGTCCTCTCGTGGCCCCTGGCCGACCGGTACTTCGATGACCGTTACCGGGACTTCGAGCCCGAGAACGGCCTCGCCGCCCCCTACCGCTGGGCGAACGGAACCTCGGACTCGGCGATCGGCCTCGCCGGTACGGTTGCCGGGTTCCGGCAGTACGGCTTTTTCGGGGCAGACCTTTCCAACCGGGTCACCTACCTCGGTGAGGAATCCCCGGCCGGGGGCTTCCAGGTCATCGAGGGCTGTCGGGCCTTCTTCAGGGAGATCGATCGCTCCGGGGTCGAGTACGTGGTGACCTCGCCCTTCCTGAACTTCGCCAAGCCAGGTAGGCCCGTTCCATCACCGGAATCCAGGTGGGTCGAGGCCGACCGTGCCTTCCGTCCGGTTGTCGTCGACGGGCCGGTGTCGGTCTGGCGGCTGACCGGGGAGCCCGATCCGTCCTCATGCCTGCGGCTGCCGGCCAACCTGCCACCAACTCCCGGCCTGATCTCCTCCGGTACCGGTTAGCGAAGCGGTGTCTGGCGTTCCCGTTCGATCCGGGAGGTGATCCGCTGGAGTGAGCTGCGGGTCTGGTCGAGTCGGCTCGAGTACGGCCCGAGGTAGGACAGTTTCCTGGCCTGGGAGACGAGGGACGCCTTCCGCCGGACGAGCTTGCCGAGCTGGCTCTCCCGGTTGCGGAATCTCTTCAGCAGAGCCTTTCGCCTCGGCGACGACTTGGCCTTACCGTGGCACCTGGTGTAGGGCGCGCGGTCGAACTCGCCGCCCTTGATGTCCCTGAACACCGATCTCCAACCGGACCTGCCCAACTCGAGGAAGGTCGCCCCGTACCTTGTCGTTCGGGCGACCGAACTGTCCAGGTGGGCACCGTTCTCATAGCCGGACCTGTGGATCGAGGCCCCTCCGGTACCGGAAATCACCTGCGTGATCCCGGTCTTGTCGGCGCGACCCCAGCGGTCGATCGGCCGGTGGCGCTCGTAGAAGTGCTGGTGTCCGTTGAGGACCAGGTCGGCCCCGAACAGGTAGAGCAGTGACCAGAAGTTGCCGACCAGGGAGTTGCGACCGGACCTGCCTGCCGGTACTCCGGCCGAGAAGAGCGGGTGGTGGAAGTAGGCGACGAGGCATTTGCTCTTGCGGCTTGCCCGGTACCGCCGGAGTTCATTCAGCAGCCAGTTCACCTGACGGCTGTCGAGGGCACAGTTGACCGCGAAGCAGTTCGAGTTGAGGTTGATCATGTACCAGGAGCCGACCCGCCAGCTGGCCCAGCCCTGCCCGGTCCGACCGAGCACCCTGGTGTCCAGGCCACGGCCTCGCCAGTAGTTGAAATATGGCCTGGCATTGATCGGTCCGTAGCCCATCAGGTAGTCGTGGTTGCCGACCGTCGGACGGATCCTTCCCTCGACTTCTTCCCACTGGGAATGGAAGTCACCGAAGGCCGCCCGATGGGGATCCTGCCCCTGGATCAGGTCACCGAGGGCCAGCACCTTCTCGCTGTCATGCTGGTTCATCAGGGCTCCGACCTTTCTGCCCTGGCACCGCAGCGTGGTCCAGCCGACCTTGGTGAAATCGGTCAGCCCCGAGTTGTAGGTGGCCTCGGCGTCGGCATCGCAGCTGATGTCCCCGGCCGCCGCCACGGTGGTGCTCGCCCTGGCCCCGGTGGCGAGGATCCCGCCCAGCAGGGAGATTCCCAGGGCAACGAGGGCGGCGAAGAACAGGTTCTTTGGCAAGATTGTCACTGAAGGCACCACAAGGTTGAACACGAGACAACGAGGTTAATACTGGAAACCCCGGAAGCAGCTCGCCCCAATGAGGCTAAGGGAACAGGTTCTACGGCGCCTGGCAGATACCCCCTCGAGAACGCGATCTTCCAGTGGGAGTCGGGGATCGCCTACATCAGGGGGCTCGACCGGGCTGATGCAAGGAAGGCAGACCGGGTCATCGAGGCCGTCAGGAATGAACTGAGGAGGCAGGTCGGAGCTACCTTCACTGCCGCCGATCTCGCCGTCTTCTATGGTCGCGGCACGGACTGGGCCGGGCAGCTCTCGGGAGTCGACCCCGGGCGCTCGGACCTTCAGCTGCTGGTCGATGCAGCCTTCTGGCAACACCTGCAGGTGGCCAGTGACTTTGCCGGCGGGAGGCTGGTCGAGGTCGAGGACTAGGACCGACGGGCTCAGTCGGCCCGGCGGATGACGATCTGATCGTCCTCGACGGTGACCGTTACCTCACGCTTGCCGGCCCAGTTTTCCTGGTAGGTCGAGATGTCCTCGATCGCCGGGTCGAGCCAGAGGCCGTAGCCCTCTTCACCGTGGTCGAAGGTTCCCTCCAGGGTGTCCGAGGTCCGGCCCCTGCGCCGACGGGCCGGCTTCTCCTCGGCTTCATCCGATTCCTCGGCCTCAGCCTCGGCCTCGGCCGCCCGGGCGGCCTCGAGGGCCTCCTCTTCTGCTGCCGCGGCCTCGATCTCGGCCTCGATCTCATCGCGGAGGTCGACGTCGGTCGTCGCACTGCTCTCACCCTCGTCGGGGGCGAGTTCATGCTGACGCCGGAAATCCTTCAACTCCGAGGCGCTGACCTCGAGCTGGTGGGCGATCCAGGCGTCCGTCCGTCCCTCCTGGACCCAGGCCCGGATCTGGTTGAGCTGCGGCTTGAGGGATCGTTTCGCCATCGCGGCGAGTCTAGTTGACTGCGGCCACATCCGTCCTGCCGGAAGGGTTCGCCGTGAGGACTTCGAGGTCCCCT